>JANPAD010000327.1:0-2803 GCA_031429735.1 Bdellovibrio sp.
CAACAGCCAAGGCCGAAGCGACTTCACCACCAAAGTGGCCACCAACGCCATCAGCAACAACATACAAACCTAGACGATCTTCAACTAAGTAAGAATCTTGGTTTCCCTCGCGCTTTAAGCCTTTATCTGTAATTCCCCACGTTCGTCTTTTCATTTACGCTTCATTCTCTCCTCGGTGCCGCTTTTAGTCAAACGCCTCACTCTGCGAACTCCACTCGACTTCCGTCTAATTCTTGTGAAACTCAATTGAGATCGCCTGAATCGAATAATCTTTGCGTCATCTTTAACCGATAAGAATTCCATAGAGTCGCACTCATGGGAGGCCTGTGTTTAAGATGGAAATACAAAATCACTTCAAAAATTACGTTCTTGTATCCATCGCGGCCCATTTGTTGTTAGTCGGCGTTCTTCTCACTGCGGCAAAACTACAAAAAGTTGATATGAGCCCTGCTGTTGTTGAAATTAGTTTTCTTGACCAAAGCGATCTCATCGAAGCCCTTAAAAAAATTCCGGATCCTAAACTGATTGTGGAAACAGACAGCAAAACTGCAAATGAACAACTCAACGAAAAAGCAAAGTTTTTGAGCGAGAAAAGTAACACCGTCGATCGCGAAACCCGCGCAAAAGTCGGAAAGAAGTTTTTAAATTCGCAACAGACGGCGAACTCGCAGGCCATTCCCGAACAAAAAGCTCAACCGGTTACAAAGCCCGTTCAGGCGCAAGCTAAAACAAAAGCCCAACCGCAGCTTTTTGATTCAGGTTTTGATGCCTATGCCACACTGAACAAAGCGCAGGAACGTAAAGCATTGCCCGCACCACAGCAAAAAAATAGTCGCAATTTGGCTTCAGCTCAAAATAGTCAGGCCTCTTCGACCAATGATCATCTTGAAAATGTCAAAGATGACCTGATGACTAAATTAAACACCCGCGAATATAAGTATTACGGATATTATAACCGCATTAAAACTCAGCTGAACGACTGGTGGGTTCCGCAAGTGCAGCAAAAGTTCACCAAAATGATGAAACAGGGCCGCACCATTGCCTCATCTGAAAACAAAATTACGAAACTGATTATTATTTTAAATAGCGCCGGTAACCTCGTTAAAGTGCAGGTGATGGGTGAATCCGGGGTCCGCGACCTCGATGACGCAGCAGTTGAAGCCTTCCGCCAGGCCGCTCCGTTCCCAAATCCACCTAAAGGCATGATGGAGAACGACGGTACCGTGAAAATAAGATGGGATTGCGTCGTAGAAAGCTAAATCCCGCCTCAAAATCGTTGAAATTCAAGCCCTAAAAGATTAGAGTTTTCACTCTTTTACAAAGGAGCTTTCTGTGTCGGCAAAAACCACTGCGGCCACTGCGTCTTCAAGCACATCTAAAGACAATTCACTTAAAGATATCTCGCGCGAAACGGTTGAATCTATTGCCCGCCGCGCGCATTACCTTGCGACACAAATGATTTATCAAGCGAATCATAGAACCGACAAAGAAAAAGGCGATCCAAAAATAGGCGGTCACGCCGGCGGCAGCGCCAGTGCCCTGCATATCATGGGAGCCCTTCATCTGCTCGTTAAATCGGGCTTCGATCATATCGCCAACAAGCCGCATGCCTCGCCGACCGATCACGCTTACAACTATTTGCTCGATTTGTTTTTGAACGGTGATTTGTCAAAGCTCGCTCTGGAGCAAAAAGATACGGCTATGATGGGCCTTCGTAAATACTCGAAAAATGGCGAACCCGTTTTTCAGTCGTATCACTCGGTTTATGATCCCGACCATCATAACTTCTTCCCGTCAGGCACTGTGGGTATCCCACCAGTTCAAGCCGGTTACTTAGCGTTAGCTTACCGTTTTGCGAAAGAACATAAATATGATGTGCCTGAGGCTCACTTCTGGGCGCTAACTGGCGACTCTGAATTCAGAGAAGGCTCAATGTATGAAGCCGTACCTGACTTTGCTGACCGTGAAATCGGTAACCTCACTTGGATTGTCGATTACAACCGACAGTCTTTAGACGGTCACCGTATCGTGAATGAAAAACAAATGAAAAGTACTGACGCTGACCGCATCGAAAAAACAATGGCGGCCAATGGTTGGGAAGTCATTCAAGTCCGTCACGGTTCAAAACGCCAAACACTTTTCAAAAAAGCCGGTGGCGAGGCTTTTAAAAATTTCTTAGAAAATGAATTAACCGATTATGAACTTCAAGCGCTGCTTTTAGTTCAAGACATCAAAGCTTTAAAAAAAGGGATCGTGAAAGAACATTCGAACATGAAGAAGTTCATTGACGGTGTTTCTGATGATGAACTTTACGATGCTTTCCGCGACTTCGGCGGCCACGACTTACTATTGCTGGCTGAAGCCATGTTGCAATCTAAAAAATCAACTCGTCGTCCGACAATTATTATCGCCCATACGCTGAAAGGCTGGGGTCTAAAAATGGCGGCAGCTCCGGGTAATCACTCCTCTTTACCGGCGGCTGAAGAAGTTGAAGAGCTTCGACAAAAACAAGGAATCAAAGGCGAAGCTCTCTTTGCCGGCTTCGATTCAAAAACCACTGAAGCTCAGTTTTTAAAAACGCGCGGTGAAAAACTTTACTCTGAAATTAAAGCGCAGCATGCTTTAAAAGCGAAGAACGAAAAATTCTTCTTAAATGAAATTGAAAAAATCGGCGCGATTCCTGAAAAACTTGATATCAACACTAAAATGGCCAGCTACCCGCATTCACAATGGATGCTGGGTCAATTGACGGCGAAGCTTACACGTATCGCCAACGCCGACGGCACTAAACTCAATGACTTCG
>JANPAD010000328.1:0-1732 GCA_031429735.1 Bdellovibrio sp.
ACTGAAAACATATTGCCCCGTTGACGGCATATCTAGCCGAAGTGGAGAGCCACATGTTTGATACGCTGGCGTCGCCGTGGAGCTAACGCCTGCAAAGTAACATCTCATAGTAGCCTGATCATTATCAGACACCGTAAATGTCATATTGAAAACATTTGTCGTTATATAGAGGGCCGAAGGTAAGTTAACCGTTGGTGATGAACGATCCACCGAAACAGACACTGAAGCTGGCTGTGAAACATTGCCGGCACGATCTGTCGCACGCACATGCATGGCGTAACTAAAATTCAGCGTTGGCGCATACATATTTAAATATGGACTCATGCAAGGTTTCCACGCGACCACAAGTGGAGCCGATTCAGAGCACTCATACCCCGCAAGACCGTTCAAATCCGCCCCAGAAAACACAACACTTAATGGATTTGCATTGGTCAGTGCAGGAGGAGCACTGTCAATTGAAACTGTTGGTACAATCGTATCAACAACCCAACCCATCTCTGTTGTTGTCGAGAAACCCTGATCATCTTGCGCCGTCACTTTAAGTCTATAAGCACCGTCAGTTAGATCTTGTAAAAGCAATGGCGACACACAGCTCATCAAAGCCACATCATTTAAAAAACATTTCAAGTCAGTTAGCTTTGCCGGAGCCGCCGCCTGGGCCAAATAGGCGACTGAATAGTTAAGTTGGTTTGAAAAACTAGGAATTAAAGTCAGCATTTGAACAACAGGTTTGCCGACTTCGACTTTCCAATTGTAAATTAAATCGTTTGAGCGATTACCCGCCTCATCTGTTGCCCGTAATTTTAAATTATGTGGGCCAATACTCATCACACGCCCCTGATAAGGGCTCGCGCATGGCATAAATGCTCCGCCATCAAGCGAGCACTCAATCAACGTCACTTTTGTTAGATTATCTAACCCAGAATACACAAAACTAAAACTGTCTGTCGATACGGTCGCTGCCGGAAACGAACTCACTTGAATGACTGGCGCGCTTCGGTCTGAGAGCCAGCCAATTTCACTCGTTGCCAAGTCGCGACCACTACCGAAAACCCGAACAGCCAAAAGATGACTTCCTTCAGAAAAACCAGACATCACAACAGGGTTTAGACATGGGGCCCAATTACCTGAATCGAGTTTACATTCTAATTTTACATTCGAATGAAAAGATAAATTTGTTGCGTTGATAAGAGCTGACACTGCATTTTTATTGGAGGGGCTTGCTTCAGACAGGCTTAGCTTGAGCTCAACCGCTGGCGGAGGCGCGGAGGCCGAGGTTGAACTTAAATCTATTGCGTCAGATGATCCTGATTGGAAATTTTGCGCACAGTTTTGAAAAGAAAATAGAAGAACGAGCGAGCTTAAAATACACGCCAAAACCACTAAATATCTTTTAGAAGAAAATACATTCACGCTAAAGCCTCATCCCTAAAGAATTATCGGCTAATAGCGGCTGTTTTCAAAATTTATTCGCGACAATAAGGTAGTCTTCTCATTTTAAGACAAAACCCCAAAAAAAACCGGTCAAATTAACTCATTTGACCGGTTTTTTAGAACATTAAATTTAAAAGTGACTCTTAGTACATGTTGTAAGAAGCGCCTTGGCAATAGTAACCGTTAACTGATTCGATTTGTAAAGTACCGCTGATACGTTTTGAGTTTGCCGATTGGTTGTAACCTTGTTGCTGACCATAAGGTTGCGCGTATGGATAGTTGTTACCGTATGAATACT
>JANPAD010000329.1:0-4342 GCA_031429735.1 Bdellovibrio sp.
AAATAGAAGTCATCGAAAAACTGATCGACATCGTCGATGGTTTTGTTATCGGCGGCGCAATGGCCTACACATTCTTGAAGGCCCAGGGCATTCCGGTCGGTAAGTCACTCGTTGAAACAGATAAGCTGAAATACGCTAAAGAAATGATTCAACGTATGGAGGCCCGTCAAAAGACGATGCTTCTGCCGGTCGACCATATCGTTTCAACTGAATTCGGTAACGTTGAAAATAAAAAAGTAGTGACGACGGCGGCTATCGCAGAAAACTATATGGGCCTCGATATCGGGCCTCAGACCATTAAAAATTTCTCAAATGTTTTAAAGGGTGCGAAAACTGTTTTCTGGAACGGTCCGATGGGCGTTTTTGAAAACAAAGCGTTCTGCGAAGGCACCTTTGCCATTGCCAAAGCTTTGGCTGAATCCGATGCGCTTAAAATCGTAGGTGGCGGAGACTCGGCCGCAGCCGCAGAAGCCTCAGGTTACGCAGACAAAATGTCGCATATTTCAACGGGCGGCGGCGCCAGCCTTGAGTATCTTCAAGGTGAAAAATTGCCGGGTATTGAAGTTTTGCGACCACGCAAACAAAGCGAAGTGATGTAGTTATGTCAAAAAAGATTTTCGCGGCAAACTGGAAACTTAACAAAACTCCTGAAGAAGCCAGACAATTCGTCATTCAGTTTAAAAACGAAGCCTTTCGTCACGAAAAGTTTTTTGATACCCGCGAAGTTCTTATTTTTCCGTCGGCTTTCGCACTCGAGGCCGTTTCGTCTTTATGTGCCGGATCTGCGATCGGCTACGGCCCTCAAAATATTTACAGTGAAAAATCAGGAGCGTTCACAGGCGAAAACTCGGCTGAAGTAGCGATGGGTCTGAAATCTCAATACGCTTTGGTCGGTCACAGTGAACGCCGCGAAATCTTCAAAGAAACTCATGAACAACTCAATAAAAAAAATCTTCTTTTACAACAGCTTCAAATGACACCGGTTTTTTGTATCGGTGAAACACTGGCCCAGCGTGATGCTGGGGACACTCTGAAGGTTTGCCTTGAACAGTTAAATTTGGGCCTTAAAGGCGCCGACACCAAAGAAAGACTTATCGTGGCCTACGAACCTATTTGGGCTATCGGCACCGGTCGCGTCGCGACTGTTGATCAAGTCGCTGAAGTGCATGCACAGCTCTACAAACATCTTAAATCGTTGGGCTATGTTGAATTTCAGCTTCTCTACGGCGGCAGCGTCAAACCGGATAACGCTCGTGAATTGCTGAGCATTCCACATGTGGATGGTTTTTTGATCGGTGGAGCGGCCTTACAGATCGATTCATTTATGAAAGTCTGTCTCGCATGAAAGTGACACTCGACGATATTAAAGCGGCCCGCCAAACGATCGAAAAACAAGTTGTAGTGACTCCGGTAGATCATTCCAGTTCGTGCAGCCGCCTTGTGGGGCACGACATTTTTTTTAAACTCGAAAATTACCAGCGCACCGGCAGTTTTAAAATGCGTGGGGCTTCAAACAAAATTGCTTCGCTGACCGCCGATGAAAAAAAACGCGGTGTCATAGCCTGTTCGGCCGGTAACCACGCCCAGGGTGTGGCTTTAAGTGCCAGCCTGAGCGGTGTTAAAGCCGTCATTGTCATGCCCGAGACTGCGTCCTTAACAAAAATTCAGGCGACTCAAAATTATGGAGCCGAAGTTATTTTAAAAGGTCAGTCTTTCGATGAAGCGCGCGATTTCGCCTATCAATTAGCCAAAGAAAAATCTTATGTCTTCGTTCATCCTTACGAAGACGAAAAAGTTATTGCCGGCCAAGGCACTATCGGTCTTGAAGTTTTTGAGCAGATTCCCGATCTTGATTTAATTGTGGTGCCGATCGGTGGCGGCGGTTTGATCGCCGGCATAGCAGTTGCGCTTAAAACCCTGAATCCGAAAATTAAAGTTATCGGTGTGCAATCGGCCCAGGCCGATACGATGTATCAACTTTATAAAAAGATGGAATTGCATGTTCCTCAAATGGTTTCGACCATTGCAGACGGTATTGCCATCAAGGCTCCGAGCCAGATAATGTACGATTCCTTCATTTCAAAATACGTCGATGATATCGTGACCGTGAGCGAAGGCGAAATTGCCGAAGCCATCGTGTTTTTACTTGAGCGTGCTAAAAGCGTCGCTGAAGGTGCCGGCGCAGCGGCCTTAGCGGCTGTCTTATCTCAAAAAATTAAACTTGAAAAGACAAACTGTGTTCTTATCTGTGGCGGCAACATCGACCTGAACATTGTTTCGCAGATTATTCAGCGTGGTCAGATACAGCGCGGACGTTTAAGTGAAATGTCGGTCATTGTTGCAGATATTCCGGGAAGCCTCAGTCAGCTCACGGCAATTCTGGCTCAGCACAAAGCCAATATTCTTGAAGTTCATCACGACCGGGTCGAATCCGGTCTGAATCTGAAAGAGACTAAAATTGATTTTGTTATCGAAACCACAAGCCATGAACACATCAAAGAAGTCCGTCAGGCTCTCGAAAAATGGGGCGCACGCCTTAGTTAGTTGCAACTCTTGCTGTCAAACTCAAACCTGCTCCGCCAACTGATACCTGCCGGCCTTGAGCCTCTTCTTTTTTCAAAAATGCATTGGTCGTTAAGCCGGTCAGGTCGCCCTGTGAATTCAAGATAGGTCCACCGCTAAAACCACTCATGACCGGCGCATCAAAATAGACTGATTGTGCATTTTGTGAAACATTCAGATCGCGCGCGTGGCGCTCTTCGGTGTCTAAAATAACCTGAATGGCATCTCGTAATTGTTTTTCGCTGAACTGTTTAACTTGCGCTTCGGCTTGCTCGATTGAGTAACCCATCAAAATAAGAATTTTTGCGGTCGACATTTTTTCGATTTTGGCGCGCGTTTGAGGTAATGGATTAAGTTGAAACTCCATAAACACATTCAAGGCGCGGTTCAAAACCGTTAGGGTACTTGCTTTGCCGCTGACAATTGAAAACTTCAAATCATAACCGTCGTAACCGAATCCGGCGCTGGTGATGCATTCTGAATCGGCTGATGTAGCAACCTGAAGACCGGTGCCTAGATCTTTTTGAAGATCAATGACAGTCAGCTCATCTTTAATATTCTCATAGTATCCGAAAGGCTTATTGTTTTTACTACCTCGTTCAGAGAACACGCTGGAAAGCGGGTCGACGAACGAGCGGTAGCGCGTTTGCGCGGCTTCGGCGGTGCGTGTGTCATAGACGATTTCGTTTTGGTGGTTCACGAGAATAAATTCAGGTTTTAGGTTCTGATAAATTTTTGTCTTTTCATCCGCAGTCATAATGAATATACGATCGGCAAGTAGAGTTAAAGCCGCAGCATGAGTCTGAAACGTGACATGCCAAGCGGTGACCAAAGTACGGCCGTCACCCTTTAAAAAAGCGGTTCCATGCGATGCAAAAGGTTTAACACATTCGTCTCCTTTGCAGTCTTTCAGTTTTTCACAATTAAGTTTTTCAGATAGCGGTAAGCTGGCGAGGCCACAGTTGTTAGTGTAGTAGGCCCGTGCGTTCTCTTCAGGCAGAGTGCTGGCATAGGCGTTAATCGGAATAATCATAAAAGTGTTGGCTTCGATCTTATCTGAGACATCAGTTGAAATCGGACAACGAGAATTTTGAGCCGAAGCTAAATTGGAATGAGCCATCAGCCCGATCAACAAGAGAGCGCTTAAAACTTTGAAGCCGAAATGCTGTGTTTTCATAGAGCCCAATTTACCATGGATGTATCGGCTTCGGTCGCCATTCAAAGTTCTTGGAAAAAATGACCCGATTGACTATCTTTTTATGTCAAAAATATAGTCGTAAAAACCGAGCTTCTAAAACCGACACAGGACCATAGTCGTGATCTAACCCCTTGATTAAACTGGACTTCAGTGGGCCTAGGCCAGCTCCGATATAACACTTATGTCGAGCAAAACCAGATCAAAGTGTGTCTTATTCGTAGTATTTAACATGACCTTCTTACAGTCGGTAACGACGATCGTCTATGCCCAGACCTCAGCGGTCCAGGAGTCATCGACAGCGCCGCGACGAGCGGTCAAAAACGAATACATTGTTAAATTTAAAAAACCCACAGGTGTTCGTACGAATGCTTTCGGCGATTTTGTTCAGGCTCAGGCGCGCAGTTTATCTGATGTCGCGGTGAAGTCGGTTTATGAAGAGTCACTGATGATGCACGTGAAAGTTGAATCTGAAGCGGCCAAGCAAGATCTTCTCGATAATCCAGATATAGAATTCGTTGAGCCCAACTATATATTAACGGTTGATCCGATCGAAGTGAGCTCGCAGGGAATCGTTCCGTTTTC
>JANPAD010000330.1:0-3017 GCA_031429735.1 Bdellovibrio sp.
GCGGTTCGCCTTGAATATCCGAAATTTGATTTGTACCGCGATTTCTCTTACGAGTACGTGCATGATAGGTTGGCCTTTGATGTGATCAATGGCGGTCCGGCGCTGCGCGAGTGGATTGAAGACGCGAAAGCAAAGCCCGCGGCTTTAGAAAAAGCTATGAAGCGTGATGAACAGGCGTGGGCTACAAAATCGAGAAAATATTATCTTTATAAATAGAATTTAATTGAAAGCGCAAACAGCCTCGAAGCTGCCGCTTGCGCTAATTAAATTATTCTGAAATCGGATTGTTATTACAGTTCGTAAACAGTTCGTTACGCAGGTTCGTGTAACCTTCAGACACAACTGTCAAGCGACCGGCCTTTTGCTCAGGATTGTAAATAAAAACAAGCGAAGCGGGAATATCACTTTCTTCACCTTCCACAGCGAGGTGCGCTTGTACATTCGTAACTGAAAATATTTCAGTGGTTGAAACTTCAGACGGGTTCGAAGAAACACGCTGAATGTCTTCTTTCTTAAATGTAATGTGAGCTTCATAAAAACTCATGACAATATCGCCTGACGGATAAATATTTAGAACTTTGATAGAATCGCCATCACCTTTTAAACATGTGATCGGTTGACCGGCAGAAGCAAAAGAACCAACAATTAAAAGACATAGAAACACCAAGTTTTTCATAAAATCTCCTCTTTAAAGATCACTAAGACAGTTTTCAGTTTATTATACTGAGGATGGTTCAGCAAAAGCTATACCCGCCACAGATGCTGCTCATAGGTTCTAAACTGTAAAAGACTTAAACAAGTGCCCTGACAGAGCTCCTATCAAGAGGCTACGATTTTCAAAATGGTTCCGGTTGAACTAGCAGCCGTTCCTGCTCTATTTTCGGATTTGATTCGGCTATTGAATTTAAACTGCAGGCTGGATTGCAGCCGACCCGCGTTCGTTTTTGCAACTGCGGTTGGTATGAAGTTAAAGTCCTTAATCGAAAATGCGAACCGTCTTGAAGTGGCCGAAGTCGAAATCGAATTTATTCCGGGCATTCCGCAGATTCACTTTTTGGGTTTACCTGACCGGATAATCAAAGAAAGTTTTTACAGGATCAAATCCGCACTGAAAAGTGCCGGGTATAAATTTCCACTCACAAGTCAGATCATCGTGAATATCAAACCTAGTCATTTGCGTAAAAGTTCGCGCGGGGTAGAACTTGCAGTGGCCCTCGGTATTCTGATGAAGTCAGAGCAGATCGATGCTTCGATAATCAAACCCGATTGGGTTATATACGGCGAACTCGGTTTAGACGGAAGAGTGTACGAACCGTCTGACCTGAATCAGAGTCTTTTTCTGTTGCGCGATTTAAATATCATCACCGGGGCAGAAACCGCGGCTAACGAATCGTGCACCATGCAGATCTGGCGGTTAGAAGATTTAAAAAACTTCGAAGTGCAATCGACGCAGAAGAACAGTCATTATGAAAGACCCGTCACAGGTTTGAATAAACTGTATTCGGCAGATGAGGCAGAATTTTTATTTTTAGTTACAGTGACCGGGTTGCACGCGCTCTTAGCCGGCGATGCAGGTGCGGGCAAATCAACGCTGGCCCGGTCACTGGTATGTTTTATGTCAGATCCGGTAGAGAGTGAATTGGTAAGAGTTGAAAACCAATGGCGGCCGGTGGTCTCGCCCCACCAGAGCATTACGCCGGCCGCATTTCTGGGTGGCGGAGCCCAAATTTACGAAGGCGAAGTCGAACGGGCGCAAGGCGGTATTTTGCTGCTGGATGAAATGCTTGAATTCGATCCGGTTATTTTAGAATCTTTGCGTGGGCCTATGACCGGTGAAAAATTCAGGCTGTCGCGGGCTTCTCAAGCCCGTGAAATCAGCAGTTTGTTTCAGGTCATTGCCACAACGAACCTTTGCCCCTGCGGCAAATGGACGCCGATGAAACTGAATGTGACTTGCCGTTTTTCACGGGTGAAGTGCACGCGAAATTTGGAAAGGTTTTCGGGACCGCTGCTGGACAGGTTTGGTCTGATTATGTTTTGCCCGGCCCAAGCCGAAAGAAAAATCAGTGGGCACAGTGTTTTAGACCGTATCGAAAAGTTTTATACAGCGAAGTTGAAGTACAAGGTCGATCTTGAAAGTTCACAGGTTGAAGAACTTTACCGCAATTACTACGCGCATTTATCGACACGTAGACGTCAGTCGATGGACAAGGTTGCGCAGGTTTATGCAATTGAGGCCTTGGCCCGAAAAGCCGAAGGTTGTGCCAACGTCGATCAAATGGGCTGTCTGAGTCGGGCTGAAAAGTGGACGGTCAGGCCCTTTGAGCAGCTTGAAAAGGGGATGGGTTAAGGGCTTTATGCGTTCAAAAGGCCCGATTTATTCGACTTTTGGATAGATTTGTTATCTCGAGGGGTATCCACTTAAATTTATTTAGAAACTCAGCGTAAGCTTGAACAAGGAGAAATATATGAAAAAAATTATACTTTTGGTTGTTCTGTCGTTCGGGTTTTTACAAGCGCAAGCCGCTCAAAAAAAACCTGTGAAGCCAGCAACAAGAACAGTTGCTGCGGTCCAGGCCAATGCTTCAGTTGGTCAATGTAGCCTGATCACTTTAGAATCATTAGCTGAAAATGATCATGCTTGCACAGGTACATGGATGGCGACTCGTAGCGACGATAAAATACTCTTTTGCTGCCAAATAGGCGCGCCGTAGTTTTATTCAAATGGCATTAAATGCCTTTGATTTAAACAAAGGTATTTGATGCTGGATTCACTATGGATTACGTTTGTGTCAGGTTGACTTAAAAAGCCTTGTCTCATAGATTGTTTAACTGCTTGGCGTTCATTGCTGAGCTTGTATAGGGTGACGTGACCGAGCGGCTAGGTAAGGCTCTGCAAAAGCTTGTACGGGGGTTCAAGTCCCTCCGTCACCTCCAAATTTTTCTAAGTATCTGAAATCATTAATTTCTATTTCTCCTCTTCTGGTTTGCAGCCAATTGCAGCCAAGCTTTTCCAT
>JANPAD010000331.1:0-3897 GCA_031429735.1 Bdellovibrio sp.
TTAAAGCCTTTTCAGCAAATTAAGCCACCTTATCAAACGAAGTCATGATTTTACAGAGCGTATCCAGCGACGGGTTGCCTTCTTGGCTAATAGCCTCGTAAACAACTGTGCGACTTAGCCCGGTTCTGCTGCAAACTTCCAAAATATTATGTGCACGTACATAACCGGATAAAATATCAATAAAGGCCTCTTTATCACCCACAAAAAGGGCTTCAAACAATGCTTTTTTGACTTCTTTATGCTTTTTAAAAACCAACGCAGGATTGTGTTTTAAAAGCTGAACGCCGTTAATAACCATGGATTTTTGCGGCTTGCCTTTGGGCTTTGTTAATATCTTTTTCTTGTCCATTTTTATTGCCCCCGAGTATTAAAATAACGACTCTGTTGCTGACTGTGATTTCCGTAAAGTAAATACGGTTACCATTATTAAACTTGATCTCAAAAAGTACGTTGCTCAATTTTCGAGTATGTCCAAAATAACCGGATTCCTGAATTTTGAGCAATCGACCGTCTATTTGTATTCTGACTTTAGCCTGTTGAGCTTCATACCAAGCGACAAAATCTATACTTTTCATTATAGAGATCATTTACGATTGTACGCTATACCGAACAAATTGTCAAATGCCATTCTACCGCCTCCTTAAGCTCAACTGATACATGCAATAGGCAAGTAGCCTCTCATTAAATCTGTCTACCCACTGAGGACAATATTCGGAATTGCTCCGATCTCTGGCTCAACACGAACCAAAAAAAAGGACACATGATGAGTGATCATGTGTCCTTTTTAAAATACTAATTAAGCAACTCAATTATACGCGCAGCGCGAATTAGCGAACTGAAGTTACCAGTGCAAAAGGCTGTTTACCGTCTTTACCCATCGGTACGTTCGTGCCTTTTACGCGTACGATAACCGTACCCGCAGCAGTTGCACCTTGAACGAATGAGTTGTTGTTGATGGCATCGTTCGCCGCCAACGTTTGGCCGCCCGGCAACACCACTTCGAAATCAAGGTCGTTCACCAAAGCTTTGCTGGCGTTCGTTGAGCCCGGAGCATCAGTCCAGACGATGTTCGCCATCAACTGACCGGCCGCCACTTCGTATCTGAATTCTTGAGCTTCGCTGGTTTTAACACCCGCTGATTGCTCAACGAAGTACACGGCTGGGCTTGCAACCGCTTCTTGAACATTCACGCGGCCGTAACCTTCGTCATTGTTCGGACGTAAAGTTAAAAGCTCTTGCCCGCGTGCCGCGCCGACAGCGCCGTACTGACCCGGAAACATTTCAGTGGCCGTGTGAAGCAGATAAGCTTTAACTAAAGCCGCCGAAGGCTTCGCGATTGATTTTTTCTCGATTAAAAATTGGCGCGTGATCGCAGCCGCACCGGCTGTCAGTGGAGTCGCCATTGATGTGCCGCCAGAGTAAACGTAATCTTTATTGTACGCACCCCACAGCAGTTCAGCCGTCGGTTGTTGCGAACGGACAGAAAGGATATTTGTACCCGGAGCCACAATATCAGGCTTCATGCGGCCATCGGCAGTAGGTCCACGCGAACTGAACATAGCAATACCGTCAATGTTGTCAGAAACTTTAGAATCTGAAATTGGATTCACGGGCCAGCTTTCAGGAGCCGGTTTTAACTCACTGACTTTTTTCTGAATACCGCCAACAGCTAATAAGTTCTCAGAAGCGCCGACAGTCAGCGCATTCTTTGCTGTGCCCGGAGTGCCGACCGAGTTCGCGTCAATGCGGCCGTCTTTGTTTTTATCAACACCACTGTTACCTGCCGCGAATAAAATCAACATGTCTTCTTTATCGAACATCACCTGGTCAACAGTTGCGGCCATTTTTTCGTAAGCGCCAAAGTTAGCGGCTGCCCCCCAAGAGTTGGTGTGAATACGCGCGCCATCTGTGTACGCTTGATTGAACATGCCCGCTAAGTTCGAAGGAACTGATAGGTTGTTCAGGATCGGTGACCACATACCTTGCGCCACGATTTGCGCCGAATACGCTCCGCCCTTAAGTTTGCCGCCTGAAGCGGTTCCGCGACCCAGCACTGAACCCGCCACGTGCGTTCCGTGACCCATCGGATCGGCCCATGTTTTACCGAACATTCCCACGGCATAGCCTGATTTGACGGCTCCTGCAAAATCGGCGTGAATTGCATTGGCGTCGCCCGAATCAAGACCCGTATCGGCCATGCCGACAATTTGATTTTGACCGGTTAAGCCCATGTCCCAAGCCGAATCAAAGTTCATCACTTTTGTACCTGTTTCGAATCCGTTCAAGTCGGTGTAGTCGCCCGCAGCCGGAATCGGTTCATCTTGCTCATCTAAAGTTACGTGTAACGGATGAACTTCAGCAATCGCTTGGATATGTTCAACACCTTCAAGAGAAGCAATCAAAGGTAAATTGCTACGCAAAGTTGTCAAAACGATATTTTGACCTGCAGAGCGCTGAATCAAAATACCGCGACTTAATTTTTGAATTGTATTTTCTATGACTGAACGTGCAGCTTGGTTAAACACGCTGACGATCACGGTTTGACGAGTACTTGAGGTCAGGCTGCTCATCACACCCAATGTCGGAGAAAGTTTCATTTGCGCTTCAAACGGAATAACGGTCTGCAAAGCGCTTTGACTTAACGAACTCAACTGCGCCGATGTGGCGCGAACAATCAAAGCATCTTCAGGTATATAACTATAAATGACGATTCCTTTTGCTTTAAGTTCAGTTTTCATCGCTTCAGTAATGTGATTTTTAAATTGTACGATCCACTCCGTGCGCATCACATTCGATTCGGTGAAAACAACGGAAGGTGTGCTTGTAGAAATAGTTCCTGAGTTCAGCTTGAGCTCAGTCCCCGCGAACGCAGATAGACTCATCAGCACGATAAGTGTGGCAAGTTTCATAAATTCCTCCTTGAAATTAAATGAATGACCTGAAAATTGCACCACGTCCTTGGTCCTGCTGGTAGTAAAAAACGCCGTTGTGCGCGGCGATATACATGAAAATCGGGGTCGCCATCAAGCGCTTCGTCCTCTAGATTAAATGAATGAAAACAATGTCTTCACTCTCATTCGCTCAAATCTTCATAACTGCCTCTTGTCTTATCGTGGGTCAAAATATTTTGGCCGACAGCCACGCGGTCGCGACCGTGAAAGAGTTGTCGAACCCTTCGGGTCCGACCTGGACAATGGATATGACAGCGAAAGATTCCGGTGACACGGTCACCATTAAATCGCAAGGACTCCTCGGAACAGAAGTTTTACTAGATGAGCAAGCGACTTCGAAAAAAAGCGACGGCAGCCTCATCGAATACTCGGTTAAACATCTTCAATTCAGTGACGAAGGCACTTTGAAAGTGACCGGCAACAAAGGCGTACTGGAGTACAGCGAAAACGGCGCAAAGCAAAAAACAAAAGAATTTAAATTTAGTCAGCCCTTCGTTTGCCCGGGCAACATGGAAGCCTTCATTCGGGCGAATTTTGAAGAGCTGAAGAAAAAAGGTAAAATCTATGTCGATTTCTTTGTTTGGGAACGTCGCGATACGGTCGATTTCGTCATTAAGTATATCGGCGCTGAAAAAGTTAAAACCGCTGCGGGCGAAGTTGAACAAAACCACATCCGCATGAGCGTCAGTAATGTTTTTTTGTCAGCTGTTGTTGACCCGATTGATGTTTGGTTCAGTCAGGATATGACTCAGATTCTTCGCTACAAAGGCCGCATGGCAATTAAAAAGAAAGACCCGAAAAGCGGAGAGCTTAAAGGTCTTGATGCCGAAGTTATTTATACTTATAAGTAATTACCAAGGTAATTCACGGCCGCGATAATCATAAAAGCGCCCCGATTGCTCAACCTGACTGTTTAGAATAACTTCTGTTAAGCCCTTTGCAGAAG
>JANPAD010000332.1:0-10847 GCA_031429735.1 Bdellovibrio sp.
CAAACTCATCATCGATGAAATTTCTTGCGAATTTTGTGTGCGTAAGTCTTTACAGGCCGGTTCGGTTTTTAAACTAGGGCTTCAAATCAATTTTTTCGCCGTCTTTGCTGACTTCAGCTGATTTTTGCAATGTATCGATCACAACCTGAACTTGAAGTTTTTTAATACGTTTGAATTGAGAATGCAGCTTGAAAGTCACGGTTCCGCCCACGGGAGACTGAAGGCACTTCACACTGTACTGCGCTTCAATTTCGCTGTGCTTGGCCTCACTTCGCTCAACTTCAACGGACTGCGCGGTGATTTCGCATTTTGATTTGCCGTCGAAAACAATCATGTCATTGATTTTACTGCGCAGCGTCTGCAGGCTGTCTGATAATTTCTTTTTATCCGCCAGTTTTTTTGGTTCGTACTCAAAGCCCACGATACTTTCAGCCGGAATATCAAAATCAATTTTTCCGTCAGTGCCGTCGAAAACGAGGCCGATTTGCCCGGCTCCGTGGTCGTGCGCTTTGTGTTCGCGGTGCACGTGCGTGGTCGATGTCTTTGTGATCGTTGGAGTTTCAGCCGCAAAAGTATTCAGACCCCAGAATGTTAATGTGACAACTAGAAATAATTTCATAAAACTTCTTTCTTTAAACATGTCCGTTTTTACAGACTGATTATTTTTTTAAAGCCCATTGTCGTTTCGTTTCTCCTAGCGCAAGCGCTGCTGAAACTGAAACGTTGTAACTGGCCTCCGCCGAGAGCTGTGGAATACTCACCAATTCATCGCAAGCTTTTTCAGTCGGCACACGAAGACCTTTGTCTTCAGCTCCCAAAACCCAAACCACCTTTTCAGGAAGCTGAATGTCGTAAACTGTTTTTTTAGCTTTATGAGAAAGCCCAAAAACCCAAAAGCCCGCTTTTTTCAGAACTTCGAATGGTTGTTGAAATTGATTCGTACGGTGTAGAGGAACATGTTCAACTCCACCACAAGCTACTTTGTGAACGGTTGCCGTCAGGCCGACCGCGCGGTCTTCAGGTATGATCATGCCGTTGACACCCATCAACCAGCTTGTACGTAAAATCGCCCCGAGATTTTGTGCGTCTTCAACGCCGTCGAGGGCTATGACAATTCCGCGATCTTGCCATTTCATTCCCTCGTAGTCGAAATCGAGTGCTTGGCTTGAGAATGCTACGGCCCCTTGATGCGAACGGCAGATTTCGTGCAGCTGAGTTTCTGATTTTTCTTCAATTTTTATTTTTTTCTGGTCAAGTTGTTCAGCTAAATCGCGCAAATCAGCTGAGGTTTTCCAGTTATTTTGGAGTAATACAACTTCAACACTCTTAGGATGGATTTTAAGTAATTCAACTATGGCGTGCGTACCGGCCACTTGGCGCCATGAGCGCGGATAAGGCGCTGGACGCTCAGTTCCCCCCTCGCCACGAGCGCGGGGCGTATGCGCCGAAGGACGAATGCCTGCCCCTTTTGAGCTACCTCTGCGGAATTCAGGTTTTTGAGGAGCGTCGCCGCGGGTTTTTCCGCGTGGTGGTCTTGGCGGCTGTCTTGAGTTTGTTCTTTTCATATTGAGCAACTTTCTAAAATTTCAAAAATAGTTTCGCGTGGCTGATGCGATTGCAGAATGGGCCGGCCGATAACCAGCGCCGAGGCACCGGATTTCATGGCTTGCTTGGGTGTCATAATTCGCTTTTGGTCTTCGTTGGCATTTTGATGGCTTTGATCAGTTGAGAGACGGATGCCCGGAATCACTTTATAAAGACCGGGGTAATTAAGATATTCAAGTTCGTGGCCGGAACACACCAGACCGCGAAGTCCGGACGCGTAGACTTCTTGAGTCAGGTTGCGCACATGATTTTCAACAGACCAAGAGTGAAAACTGGCCGACATCGACTGCGCACTCCAACTGGTCAATACGGTCACAGCTAAAATCTTGAAGGGCCTGATTTGGTTGAGCTCCGCTTCGAGCTGCCAGAGGGCTTTCAAAGCTTCCGGGCCGGCTAACGCATGCACTGTTACAAGCGTGGCACCGGCTTCAAAGCTGGCGCGCACGGATGCGATCATAGTTGAAGGAATATCAAAATATTTATTATCAACAAAGACCGGCGCAATTTCGGCCACTTCTTTGACGAACTCGGCGCCATAACGATAATTTAGGCGCGGGCCTAATTTAACTCCGCCGACCAAGTCACCGACATGATCTAAAATTTTAAACGCATCTTCTTTTGAGTCAACGTCGAGGGCCAAAATTAAGGGGTTCTTTAAAAAACGCATACGCCTACTTCAAGAGACCGCATACAGCTTGGTAAGCCTGATCGGGAGTTAATTTTTGGATCTCTTTTGTTTTGCGGTTAACGACTTCGATCTGATTCTGTTCGAAACCTTTTTTACCAACGACAACGCGTACTGGGAAGCCCAGCAAATCTGCGTCTTTGAATTTAACACCTGGACGCTCATCGCGGTCATCAATGAAAACTTCGATTTGTTGTTCTTCTAGTTTTTTCGTGAGCCCCTCGATGAAACCTGTGACATTCGCATCTTTGGGATCAAGATTACAGATATGAACGTGGAATGGAGCAACTGCATGCGGCCAGATGATACCGTCGGCATCATGACTTTGCTCGATACAAGCCTGTACAGTTCGGGTGACTCCAATCCCGTAACATCCCATTTCATAAAATTGCGTACGACCGTTTTTATCAAGGTAGACGCCGTTCATTTTCTGAGAGTATTTTTGACCGAGATAGAAAACGTGTCCGACTTCGATACCTCGGTAAGCTTTTAATTTTCCATCTGATTCAGGGCACTTATCACCTTCACGAGCGAAGCGTACATCGACAAACTGAGTCACGCTATAGTCCCGACCATGATTTACATTCTTCAAGTGGAATCCATCTTCATTGGCACCGATGATATAGTTTTTTAATCCTTGCACGCCATTGTCGGCGTAGACTGGAATTTTTAAACCGACCGGACCGCATGACCCCGGACTTGCTCCCGTCACAAGACGAACTTCATCATCCGTCAACATGCGGGGCTCATTCGCCATTTTCAGCATATTTTTAACTTTGATCGGGTTAATTTCATCGCTACCACGCAAAAGAACAGCAAAGGCCTTCAGCTCAGTATCTTTTGGATTCTGACCTTCATTCGCCGAAAAATAAATTGTTTTAACCAGCTCACGAGCCGGAACCGACGTGAACTTTTCAAGTTCGGCGATGGTTTTTTGTCCCGGAGTAGCAAACTTTTCGAGAGGCAGTTCAGATTGAGATGAAACATGCGGTTCAGCATCAATGGCCGGGCAAACTTCGATATTGGCTGCGAATTGAGTTTTATCACTCACCAGCAAAGCATCTTCACCCGCATCAGCCAGCAGTTGAAATTCATGCGTTTGGCTGCCGCCGATATTGCCGGCGTCAGCCTGAACTATACGGTATTGAAGACCTAGGCGGTCAAAAATTCGTTGGTACGCTTTATACATTTTGTCGTAAGTGACCAATGCGCCGGTTTGGTCAGCATCAAAGCTGTAAGCATCTTTCATTGAGAACTCTCGGCCGCGCATCAAACCGAAGCGTGGACGAATTTCGTCACGGTACTTCATTTGAATCTGATATATATTGCGGGGTAAATCGCGATACGACTTCACGTCGTGACGAACATAATCAACCACGGCTTCTTCATGAGTAGCGGCCAAGCAGAATTCGTGATCGTTACGGTTTTTGAACTTTAAAAGACCTGCGCCCATTTCAGACCAACGGTTGGTTTCAACCCAGAGTTCTTTAGGGTGAACGACCGGCATCAGAACTTCTATCGCATTCTCTTTGCCCAGCTCCTCGCGAATAATATTTTCAAATTTGCGAATCGCACGCAATGCCAAATTTCCGTAAGTATAAAGCCCCGGCGCCAATTTTTTGATGAATCCGGCACGCACCATCAACTTGTGCGAGGGAATTTCGGCATCGGCCGGCGCTTCTTTTAATGTGTAGACATGTGTTTGCGACCATTTCATAGACTGACCTCAATTCCGTAGGCTTTGATTTTGCGGTGGAGATAACTGCGCTCAAGGCCGATCGCTTCGGCTGTTTTCGAGATGTTACCGCCGTGCTCTTGAATTTTTTTAATTAAGAATTCTTTTTCGAATTCAGCGCGCGCTTCTCGGAAGGTTGAGAAATCAGCCATTTCAGGCGTGCTGGTTGCTGAAGTTTTTTTATCAATCAGACCCGCAAAGCGCAGATCATGAATATCAACAAAATCAGACGGCGTTAAAATATAAACGCGCTCAATAAAGTTTTTAAGTTCACGTACATTGCCCGGCCAGCTGTACTTTTGCATCAGCTTCATGCCCTGCTCTGAAATAGTTTTACGAAGCGAGGCCATCTGTTTTGCGGCCATGTCACTAAAGTGGACAACCAGTGCTTCGACATCTTCAGGACGGTCGCGTAGAGGCGGCACATCAAGATGTGAAGATTGCAGTAAGTTTTTAAGCTCAGGGTAAATTTTATTTTGAGTGCCGAGCTGATCAAGGGTTGCCACACTTGTGGTGATGATGCGCACATCACTCGAAATAGCGTCAGAGCTGCCGAAGCGCTTAAATTGGCCGCTCTTGATGTAGCTTAAAAGTTTTTCTTGCAGAACGATCGGCATTTCTTCGATTTCTTCAACCAAAAGGGTGCCGCCGTTCATCAATTCGATTTTACCGCGTCGGGTTTTTTCGATTCCCGGAAGAGTGCCTTTTTCGATACCGAACAATTCGATTTCGATCAGGTCTTGCGGAAGCGTGCTGCAGTTGATTTCGGCAAAAGGTCCGCTGGCGCGCGTGCTCATGTAATGAATGTTCTGCGCGGCTAATTCACGACCCGAGCCGAGCTCGCCGTGAATAAAAACCGCCACGCTATTTTGGGCAAAGGCCGTCACATGGGCACGAATAGCCTGCATGGGCTGAGACTCTCCCACAAGAGCAATTGTTTTGCGGAGCTTATTGAGCAGCGCATTTTTTTCGTCACGTTCGCCTTTTAATTTAACGATGTGATCAATGGCGATGGAAACTTTGTCGAGTGAAAGCGGTTTTTCGATAAAATCCCAAGCGCCTATTTTGGTTGCTTTCACCGCGGTTTCAATTGTGCCATGACCTGAAATCATGACGAATGAAGTGTGTGGAAACTGCGGCACAGCCTGAGTTAATACCTCAATGCCATCCATCTTCGGCATCCAGATATCGAGAAAGCAGATGTCAGGCCCGAAACTTTTTAAAACGACGAGTCCGCTGATACCGTCCGGAGCCGTCATAACTTCATAACCGTCGTCACGTAAGCTTTCAGACAAAACTTCGCGGATGGGCGCTTCATCGTCGATGATCAGAATTTTGAGTTTGTTTTTTTGTGCATGCAGATCCATTTACACTCCCTCGATCGGTGTGACCGGAATTTCAATATACATCTTAGTCCCCTTGGCGCCGTTATCAAGAGCACGGATAACACCGCTGTGGTCTTCTATAATACTCTTAACGATCGGTAGCCCCAGTCCAGTGCCTTTTTCTTTAGTTGAAAAATAAGGTTCAAAAACACGGGTTTTGTCGCGAGGGGAAATGCCCACCCCGCTGTCAGCTATTGAAATTTTAAGCACCTGCTGAACTTTGTTATATTCTGTTTGAATTTTAATCACTTGTTCGGACTCGGTCTGAACCGCCGCGACCGCATTGTCGATGAGGTTAACGAAAACCCTTTTGAGCTGATCTGGATCAAACTTGAACTCCGGCAAAACGGGATCCAGCTCCATTTCGAATTTAATATCAGCGTGGGCATCGATATAAATCTGGGCGACCTTTTTCATAACGTCATTCAACTGTCCAGGGATGGTTTTGATCTGCGGTAAGCGTGCAAACTGGCTAAACTCATTCACAAGCACACGCATGTCATCCACTTGGGTGACGATCATTCTGATGGAGTCCTGAAAGGCCGGGTCTGAAATCTGCGAACCGAACTTTTTTGCCAAGCGCTCGGCCGAGAGCCTAATTGGAGTCAGCGGGTTTTTGATTTCGTGGGCGATACGGCGGGCCACTTCCGTCCAGGCCGCGGCGCGCTGGGCATTCACGATCGGGGTCATGTCATCAAACACCAGAATGCGGCCGATCTCTGCACCTTCTTCGTTTTTCAAAAATGAGATATGTACAGATAACGGAATATTGTCAGACCCAATGGCCAAACGAATTTCTTTTTGCAAAGAGAAAAGAGAGTTATCCTGCATTGATCTGATAATGCTCGAAAAGATTTTGTAATTTTCTTCACTTAATAAAGTTTTCACATGCTTGCCAACGCTCGTTACGGCGTCGATTTGAAGCAGTTCGCCCGCACGACGGTTGACCGTTGTGATGTGACCGAACATATCGACCGAAATAACCCCGGCGCTGACATTTTTTAAAACGACTTCGACGTAGTGCGTGTACTGATTTAAATTCTTGATGGTCTGCTGCAGTTCAAGCTCTGAGGCCGACAAGTTGCCGATCATTTGATTAAAACTAGCAATCAGACTGTTGATCTCTTCGCTACCGGATTCGATTTCAAGCTGCGAGTAATCTCCGGCGGCTACCCGGCGTGTTGCGCGGCCCAACTGCACAAGCGGTATGGAAAGTTGGCGGGCCAGATAGAATCCGAACCAGACCGCGGCAAATAGAATCACCAAGGTCATGACAATCAGCATGATGAAGTAAATTGAACGCAGCGGATATTCGACCAGCGAGTTATTATGGAACTCCTGATAGGCACCGACGATATCGTCAAACTTTGAGCCCGGCGCCAGATTCAAAAACTTGGTCACGATGATGACACCTTTTTTAGAAGGGTCTTTGAGCGGAACCATGACACGTAAAAGATTATAATCGCCAAAAATCTGAATCGTACTGGCTTCGTCACCGTTCAAAATACCTTTTTTTAGAAAGTCGATGTTGAGCGGCGGCACAGTATCTGAGCTCAGCTCAGCGTCCTGAGCAACAACACGTTGACCGATGAGGTTTTGGTAATATTCGACCGCGTCGAGTTTGTACTGCGTCCGCATACTTTCCATTGAACCCGAGCTCGGCATAGTTTTGGCTTTTTGAACGGTGCCGGCAATGAGGCGTGAGTAATCGTAGGCTCGCTTTTTTTCATCAGAAATAAATGTATCGATGACCTCAGAGGCGTTTCGCAGAACAGAAAGCATCCGCTGTGAAAACCACTTTTCAAAACTACTGTTCAGGTAAAAAACCGAAATCGTAAAAACAAGTAAGGTCGGAATAACCGAGAAGGAAACGAACGAGACCAAGAGCTTCGATTTAAGACTTGAACCGAAGATTTTGCTACGCCGCTCAAGGAAAACTTTCACGATGTTTCTAAAAATCAAAAAGAGCAGCAGTAAAACGAGGATCAAGTTAACATTGACCAGGCCGATAAAAAATAGAACATACGAAGAAGGCAGGCTCTGACCCGACCTGAAGATATAGACTTCAACACCGATCAAAAATGCTAGCAAGATCGAAATGACAAAGATGAAGAGAATCTCGCGACGTCTTTTTTTCAGTTCATGTGAGCGTTCGGCTGAGGCGGCATTTTTAGTCGCCAGACTCATTGAACGCTCTCTTTACGGCGATAAAGGATGAGATCTTCGATGCGTCCGACTTTAAGGCCGTACTTTTGCGCAAAGGCCCGAAGAGTTTCGCCGTCAGCGGATTCGCCCTTCTCGTCCAACACTTCGCAAGTAACCGCCGCCGGATTCAAACCAGCCAGGCGAGCCAAATCAACTGCAGCTTCCGTATGGCCTTCACGCTCTAGCACGCCGCCGTCGCGGGCCACGATCGGAAACACATGCCCCGGACAAACGAGATCTTCGATTGTTGTTTCAGGACGAATTGCAGTTAAAATTGTTTGTGAACGCTCACGCGCCGAAACTCCGGTCGTGACATCTTTCAAAGCGTCGATGGAATAAGTGAACCGCGCTTGATGCGCGATTGATTTAGAATTCTTCAATTGCATGAGCGGAAGCTTGAGTTTGGTGACATGCTGTTCAGTTATGGCCAAACACATCAAGCCACGCGCCTCTTTCATCAAAAAATTAATTTTATCGGGGGTTGTAAACTGCGCAGCCAAAATAAGGTCGCCTTCATTTTCACGATCTTGATGGTCGACCATGATGACAAATTGGCCCTTTTGAATCTCTGACAAAATCTCGGGAATGGAACTGAATTTCATGCTGAAATAGTAGTATCACAGCCTATGATTTAATGTGGCCTATATCGCAAAGCATTAACAAATTTTGAAAGGAAAAACTAAAAGCTGAGGGCTGCTCCACCGGCAATGGTAATGAAGTAGCTGATGTCGTCGCGCTTGGTTTCTAGTCCGCTGGAGTCGTACTGAGCTTGGTCATAGCGTAAATACTTGGCTCCGGCACCGAGACTGAATCGACCCAAGTGAAGAGTTGCTCCACCTTCACCGAAGATACCATTCTGTTTAGCAGGATTGGCCCAGCGATAACCTGGTCCGGCAAAGAAGCTGACGCCCCCGCCATCAAAATGAGTGTCCAGAATAAAACGGAAAGAGGAGTCTAAACCCGTGCTGTCGGCCAAACCACCGGGACTGAAGCGCTTGAAGGCGGCGTTTCTCCAAGTCAGCCAGTCGGTAAAATTGAGATTTAAACCGACGTTGATTTCGCTGTATGAGCTGCCGTTGTAATTGCCCGATGAACCGGAGATGTCCAAATCGAAGAAAGGTTTTGATCTTTCGGTGCTCAATTGTGATGAAGCCGCGAAAGCTATTGTAGAACAGGTTAAACCGAAGAATAAAACAAAAAGTGTGTGTTTCAAATTCATAGGCCTAGTCTATCGGGCCTCGTTTTTAAAAACAAGTGCGTTGTCTTTTACGTCAACCAAAAGTTTGGAATGCGGTTTAACTTCTTGCGCGATCAATTTTTTTGCCAACGGATTCAACACTTCATTCTGGATCAAACGCTTTAAAGGCCTTGCTCCGAATTGGGGATCAAAACCTTTTTGCGCAAGCCACATGCATGCTTCATCGCTAAAATGAACATCGATATGTTTTTCATTCAGGCGCTTAATCACGTCATGCAGCTGAATCTTCACGATGTGAAGCATATTAGTACTTTCGATCGGTTTAAATTCAATGATGTCATCGACACGGTTCAAGAACTCAGGTCTGAAAAACTGTTTCAAGGCCGACTGAATAGCTTCAGAGCCTTGTCCTGATCCCAGATTAGAAGTCATAACAACAATGCAGTTTTTAAAATCAACAGTGCGGCCCTGGCTATCAGTTAAGCGACCTTCATCTAGTAGTTGCAAAAGCACATTAAAAACATCCGGATGCGCTTTTTCGATTTCATCAAACAACACCACAGAGTAGGGTTTGCGCCGAACCGCCTCGGTCAACTGCCCGCCATCTTCAAAACCCACGTAGCCCGGAGGCGCGCCGATCAATCGAGACACGGCGTGCTTTTCCATGTACTCACTCATGTCGATGCGAACAATTGATTGCGGATCATCGAATAAAAAGTCGGCCAGAGCTTTAACGGTTTCAGTTTTACCCACGCCGGTCGGACCCACAAAAATAAAGCTTCCCATCGGACGATTCGGATCAGAAATTTCAGCCCGCGAACGGCGGATCGCATCTGAAATAACCGTTAACGCTTGATCTTGGCCGATCACACGTTTGCGGAGCTGGTCTTCCATGCGCAAAAGTTTTTGCGTTTCGCTTTCGAGCATTTTTGTAACCGGAATTTTGGTCCATTTCGCAACGACTTCGGCAATATCTTCGGCATCTACTTTTTCTTTGAGCAAAGCCGAAGTATTATTTTGAATACTCAGTTCAAGATCTTTCAGATTTTTTTCAAGTTCAGGCAGGCTTCCGTACTTCAACTGCGCCGCTTTTTCGTATTGAGCACCGCGCTCGGCGGTCGAAATATCATTCTTAGCTACTTCGATGTCGGCCTTGATTTTTTTAAGATTGTCGATCATGCCGCGTTCACGCTGCCATTGTTCTTTTTGAGACTGCGCTTCGACATTTAAAGTTTTAAGCTCGGCCTCAACACGGTGACGACGCTCAACCGAAGCTGCATCAGTTTCTTTTTTTAACGCTTCTTGTTCGATTTTTAGACTTAAAATTTTACGGTCGATTTCGTCGATGGCCTCAGGCACGCTGCGGTTTTCGATCGAAAGACGGCTGGCCGCCTCGTCGATCAGGTCAATGGCTTTGTCCGGCAAAAAACGATTCGTAATGTAGCGATGTGACAACTTGGCCGCGGCCACAAGGGCACCGTCGGTGATCTGCACCGCATGATGGACTTCGTATTTTTCTTTTAATCCGCGTAAGATCGTAATGGTTTCGTCAACACTGGGTTCATCGACCTGCACGATCTGAAAACGTCTTTCGAGAGCCGCGTCTTTTTCGATGTGCATACGGTACTCATCAAGTGTGGTGGCGCCGATACAGCGGAGTTCGCCGCGCGCTAATGCGGGCTTTAACAGCTGGCCGGCGTCCATAGAGCCCTCGCCTTTACCTGCGCCGACTAAAGTGTGCAATTCATCAATGAATAAAATAATATCGCCGGAACTTTCGGTGACTTCTTTAATAACCGCTTTAAGACGGTCTTCAAATTCACCGCGATACTTGGCGCCGGCAATGAGTGAACCCATATCGAGTGACATCAGTTTTTTACCAACGAGATTTTCAGGAACGTCTTTGCGGATTATTCGTAATGCAAGCCCTTCGGCAATTGCGGTTTTACCAACGCCGGGTTCGCCGATTAACACGGGATTATTTTTGGTCCGGCGCGAGAGCACCTGAATAACCCGGCGAATTTCTTCGTCACG
>JANPAD010000333.1:0-8697 GCA_031429735.1 Bdellovibrio sp.
GTGTATTGGGTATCATCCACGATATGAATGAGGCTATCAGCAAAAACGATTTTCATACCATCAACCTCTATATTCAGCAACTGGGTATTACACCTTTCTTTAATAAAAAACAACCCACACCTTATGAGGAGGCCCTGAACCTCATGTGGTACCTGGAAAATATTCTGTACCATTCGATGGGTAACATCTACAATTTTATTGAACGCGAAATTTTTGATAATCATTTAACAGGGGTGGCCATCGCCAACTACCATGTCAGCGAAAGAAAAATCAGTGACGCCAGCTATGACCCGATGCCGCGGCATATTTCAATTTACGAAAATAATTTTTCAGAAGGACGCTTTAAACTTTTCAGTAGCAACAAAATGAGCGCGATTATTAAATTGCTGACGGGTTTTAAAACCCCTGAAATTATTTATGATGGTATCGATGACGGAACCTACGTCGGTGAAAAGCCGACTGAGGTAGACAGACTTTGTATCCGTAAAAACACGACCCGCGAAGGTGCAGCGGTTCGTTTCGGTAATTTGCATTTAGATCACAAGCAGTCGTGGCGGCCGTGGCCCGGCGGTCCCGCGACCACGGATTTAGCGCCGCATGATTGTTCGCATGCGACCTTTCCTGAAATTGCCTTAGAGGCATCGCCGCGTTTACCCGCAGAAGAACCTGCTCCGCTGCCCGAGACGGTCGAGCAGAAATGTCGCTTAACTAAACCCGGTGTCAACTGGGGGGCGACTGAATACGATTGCTCTAAGCTTTCTGATTACGGATTGTTTAAAGCCGCGGCCGTTTCAACCCAAGACCCGAATGAGCGTGGATTTCTCTATCGTTTAAATAATGAATTGTTCACGGATTATGCCGAGAAAAGCCGGTTTATTTTTTTACCACCGAATACTCAAATGGCTTACAGGGCTGACGGTGTGATGGACTTTCCGGTCGGCACTATTATCAGTAAAACGTTTTCACTTTTCATGGCTGACGGCGATCGTCAAAAACCTCAACAGATCGAAACCCGTCTTTTAATAAAAAGAAAGAGCGGCTGGGTTGCGAGTGAATATTTGTGGGACTTAGAAAAAAAGGAAGCTTTCTTGTTTTTGGGAGGTGCGGTTCGCGAAATGCGCATTTTACCGCACGGAAAAGGCGAACCCCTGAATATCAGTTATGGAGTGCCTAACCGCAGACAGTGTGCTTCTTGTCACGTGACCGATGCGGAATTCGGCTTAGGGAAGCTCACGCCCATTGGCCCTAAAGCTAAGTTTCTAAACTGGATGCCGGATGAAAAGCATAATCAGCTTGCTGAGTTCGCGCAAAAAGGTTTTTTAAAGGATCTTCCAAAAAATCCGTTTGACGTGCCGACTCTGCCGATCTGGAACAGGCCTGAAACAGGTTCGTTGGATTCGCGAGCAAAGGCGTATTTAGAAATGAACTGCGCCCACTGTCATAATCCGGTTGGCCCGGCTAAAAATACGGGATTGTATTTATTGACGACGGTTCCCAGCGACACGGTCATGTACGGTAAGTGTAAGCCTCCCGTGGCGGCAGGGCCCGGCACCGGAGGACGATCAGTCGATGTGATGCCTGGCAAAGCCGACGAGTCGATTTTGATCTATCGTATTTCTCATTCGAACTTAGCGGTGCGAATGCCTCAGTTGGGGCGTTCAGTCGCCCACACCGAGGCAGTTGATATGCTGGAAGAATGGATCAATAAAATGGCGCCGGAGAAGTGTATCAAATAAACTGACCGATTTTTCCGTCCTTGTCTAATCAGTAGGAGTTTTTATGAAATTGATGTGTTGTCTGGCGCTGTCTTTATTTGCTTTTGGTGTGCAGGCGGCAGAGATTGCTGCGCCGACTTCGGAGATTCCGGTGCGACGTGAATTTCCGGTCAACGAAAGTATTAATCCTTGTGATAATTTTCATGATTATGTCTGTTCGAGAGCTGAGGCGGCGTTTAAGTTGAGAGATGACCGCAACCGTCACACATTTTCTTTTAACGATTCAGCTGAACGTATCTTGGATGCTAAAAAAAGCTTCTTCAAAAATATCGATAACGAAAAGAAATTATCGTCACGGTCTTTGCAAATTAAAAATTACTACCTTGCTTGCATGGATTCAAAATCCGGCATTAACAATGAGCAACGGGAAATTGCAAAATTAAAGGAGCTTGTCGCTCCAGTTAAAACGCCGAAAGAATTCGCACAGTTAATGATTCGTCGTCTTCTTGGTGGTGAAGGCTCAATTCTTGGGTTGGGTACGAGCTTCAACATGGACAACCCGAAAGTAAATGATGTTGTATTCGTAGCGAATTACATGAACTTGCCTGAGTTCTCGTACTATGACAACAAAGAGCTGATGAAAGACTATCGTCAACTGATGATAGATTTTTTTAAGCTGCTCGAACCTCGCACTGATACTGCAATTCTCGAGGCACGTGTGGCTCAGGTTTTAAATCTTGAAAAGCAATTTGTTGATATATTCCCGCATCCCGAAGTAAACCGCCAACGCTGGTCCGAAAAACGCCAGGAAAAACAGACTGATTTTTTACAAAAGTATTCTTCAATTGAAGCCGGCCCACTTTTCAAAAAGTTTCCGTTTCAAACTTTTATTTTAAACGCACTACCGGAAAGCTTGCAATTTTATAACAATTCGCTGACGGATGAAAATCTTCAAACGTTGAAAGACCTTTTTGTATATAAGAACGGGAAAGAAATATTTGACGACAGCAACCCCGACTATTTTAAGAAAAAATTCGACTTTAATGCGAAATATCTGGGCGGACCAATTGCGCGAGCTGACCGTCAGGAGCGCTGTACAAAGAGTGCAATGAACACATTCACGAAAGAGCTCGATCAATTGCTTGTTAAAAAATTATTTCCGGACTTTCCGACTGAAAAATTTAAGGCCGTGGCTGCACGCATCCGTGAAAGCATCATCAAAGGCTTAGAGCAGAACACTTGGCTTGAGGCTTCGAGCAAAAGCAAAGCCATTCTTAAGATTCAGAAAGCAAAACTTTATTTGATACAGCCCGAAAACCCCCGAGAGTGGGATTTTGTCGACGTTCGAAAATACTCGACGAACGATCGCTTTTCTAATTCCAGAACATATCAGCAGGTCTCGGTTCAGAAACTCTTAAAATCACTTAAAGAGGGATCGAACCTAGCTGCGTGGGAGATGGGGCCCTTAACTGTGAACGCTTATTACGACCCATCAGCCAATAAATTTGTGATGCCGATCGGTATTTTGCAGTATCCGTTTTTCAATGCTGACGGAGATATGATTGAAAATCTGGGTGCTGTGGGAGCGGTGATCGGGCACGAGCTCGGTCACGGTGTTGATGACCAGGGCGCAAAGTTTGATGAAGAAGGCAAGATGCTCCAGTGGATGTCGATGAAAGACCTCAAAGAGTTTTCAGTACGTAGTCAACGCCTTGTAGAACAGTTCAACAAGGCCGGGCATAACGGTTCGCTGACCCTCGGTGAAAACATCGGAGACTTAGTCGGGCTGACATTTTCATACCGCGCGGCTTTTCCCGATGGTCAAGCGAAGCCCGAAGACCAAAAGAAACTTTTTATCGCTTATGGTCGTTTGTGGTGCGGTATTGCAAGACCTAAAGCCGAAGAGCAACTGCTTAAGACAGATCCGCACTCTTTGGGGCGTGCCCGTATCAACGAGCAGGTCAAGCACCAAAAGGCTTTTGCTGAGGCGTTCAAATGTAAAGACTCTGACAAGATGAGCTTGTCAAATGAAGAACGTGTAAGAATCTGGTAGCGCGTACCGACTACGGTGGTGACCCCACCAGGAATTGAACCTGGATCTGGCGTTTAGGAAACGCATGCTCTATCCATTTGAGCTATGGGGCCGTTGTTCACGGCTCAAAAGAAGTTTTGAGCTCGTTTTTTTTCTTATGTTTTTCAATCGCTAATTGAATCAACTCATCGAGCAGTTCAGCATAACCGAGACCGCTGGCTTCCCACAACTTAGGGTACATGCTGATTTTAGTAAAGCCCGGAATGGTGTTGATTTCATTTAAATACAATTCACCGCTATTTCTGTCTAAGAAGAAATCAACCCGCGCCATTCCGCTGCACTCAAGAACCTGAAAAGCCTGGGTCGAGTAGCTTTGAATTTTTTGAATGATATCAGCGGATAAATCTTCAGCGGGTATCTTAAGAAGGGCACCGTTCTCGTCTATGTACTTGGCCTCATAGCTGTAAAACTCGTGCTGGGGAATGATTTCTCCCACGATACTGGCCTTCGGGTTGTCGTTTCCAAGCACCGAGCATTCGAGTTCACGTGCAGAAATGGATTTTTCAATTAAAATTTTATGATCGTACTGAAATGCATTTTGAATTTGAGTGGCGGCATCGTCGGCAGTTTTGACTTTATAAACACCCACCGATGAGCCCATGTTGGCCGGTTTAACAAAGAAAGGAAGACCCAGTGTTTGCAGGGCCTGATCGATTATTTTTTGCGGATTTCGTATGTAGTCATGTTTTTTGACGGTCAACGTGGGAACTGTTGGAATACCCGCAGCCTTTAGCAAGCGGCGTGAAACATCTTTATCCATACCGACGGCTGATCCTAAAACACCAGATCCGACATAAGGAATGTTGCTGAGTTCGAGTAACCCTTGAATCGTGCCATCTTCGCCGAAAGTGCCGTGCAGAATCGGTATAATAACATCGATTTTATGCGCACTTAATTTTTGAGCTGCGCCTTGAGTATTTTGTAAAGGTACAATCTGTTGATTGGATTCGAACGGAATCAAGGACACTGATTCTTTTTCGCTATTCAATTTAAGGAGTCGCGGGTTATCTGTGTGGGCTAATACTTCGGTTTCGGACGGGGCTAACCAGCGTCCGGTTTTGTCGATACCTATTAATAAAACGTCATATTTGTTTTTATCGAGAGCTTTGTAAACAGAAAGAGCTGAGGCAATACTAACTTCGTGTTCGCCCGATTTTCCACCGAAAACGAGAGCAATATTTTTCTTGTTATGAGACATAAAACCATATTTCCATACATGTCTAAGGCCTGTCTATGTCAAATATGTGATTGATATTTCTGAATAGACAACTATTTCAAGCGGTTGCAACTGAGACGAATCCAAATTCGACACAAACGATGCTTAAAATCAATCTGGTTGGTTTTAGGTTCGAAGCAGTTCTCTGCGGCAGGTCTCGGTTCTTGCATCACACCGAGATAGGGGGCTCTCTTATGAAAAAATCAAACCTCGTCATGACTGGCGTTGTCTTTTCGGCGACGGCGTTTATGTTTCAAAACTGTACGAATGTTCGTTATCAATATGCAAGTCTTGAAGAAGCTACAACCTTAAAGTCGAATGCGTTCGATGCCCAGACGCTTGTCGGTAACATTGATTCAAGCGGCGGAGCCATTCCATCAGAAAACATTCGCGTCCGAAGCATTCTAGAAGCCACTCAAAACATGGTGCAAGCGTGTGGTAAGTCTTCTTATGAAGCTGAAAAAAAAGAAGCTCTTGAGCTGGTGAAAGCAAATCCGAAGTTGATTGCCGTGCAGTACTCGATCTCTTTCGGATCTAAATCTGATGATTTGGCTTTGGTGGCACATAATCGCGCTATTTTAACTGAAAAGCGCGGTGTTTTCGGTGATCAATATATTGTTCCGTTTTCTAAATTTTCAGCTTGGCAGAAATCAAGCGGGGGTAATGGGTACCCGGGCTATTATGCTAAAGGATATTACAAGACAGATTACTCGAAAGCTAAATCTGATTACGTTCTAGGTAAAAAATGTTTCTTTAACGTCGTTGAAGTCACCGGTGAAGGCGGCGTGAAAGGTAAGTATCTGAATTTTCTGACTTCTGAAAATGTCGGAAACGCACATGGATCACATTATTTGTTGACCGGCCAAATGATTGCTAATGGTGAAGAACAGTTTACTTTGTATGACCGTCTTGAAAACCTGCAAGAGCCGCAAATTATTTCGCTTTTCGTTGCCGACTTTCGCATCGAGCAGTTTTCTGAAAAATACCGTGCGGCTATCATGAAAGAATTTGATCTGAAGCGCGGCCATACGGGCGTCATGAACACGAAAGATATTTTCGACATGACAGTCTTGTACCAGGGCTTTAACGACCATGTTTGGTCACTTTCGCATGATTTTAGCGGCGAAAATGGTAAAATATTTTCGTCGATGGTGGGGGTCCCGCAGCTTGCCCACAACCTGATGACAGGAGCGCTGGATACTTCAACATTGGTTCCAAGTCAGTACACTCCGATTGTTCTTGATTTAGGAGAAGTCGGTGTGAAAACCTCTGATGCCGCTTGGGGTTCGTTCTTTGATATGGCAGCCCTTGGAGCTGGCGCGCACCGCACAGCTTGGTTGGGCGGATCATTCAAAAATATGTTGGAATCCTCGGTTTCAAAAGTAACCGATAAACGTTTGCTTGCAAGCGTTCAAAATGGGCCCGAGACACCGAGCCCAAATGAAATCACGATGGACGTTCGCCGACAGGCCGATGACGGATTCTTGGTTATTCCTGATGATAAAGGCCGTGTAACTTCATCAAAAAACATGTTCGGTGACAATCTTGAAGTCGGCGGCAAAAAATTCGCGAACGGGTTCTTGGCTCTTCAGGCTTTCGCAAATAAAGATTGTCAGTCGAGCTCAGTTAAAGACCGCTATTTCGGGCCATGGGATCAAGATTTGTATGAATCAAAAGTCAAAATTTGGATTGATCGCAACCGCAACGGTGTTGACGAAGCCGGCGAAATCATTTCTTTAAAAGAGGCGGGAGTTGTCGCTTTAAACACTTGTAATATTGTGAGCCAGCAAGAAGCGGACAGCTTCGGTAACGGTACGGCTCTGCGTTCAGCCTTCTTGTTTTCTTCAAATACGAAGATTGATTCTCTGTTGAATAACGAGCCAGAAATCGTGAAGCAGCTTGAAGATGGCGAAAGCTCTAAAGGCGAAAAGGCGGAGTTTCGTTTAGCCGTGGATCTGATCTTCCAAACATACCCTGATCAGATTTTACCCCGCCTTGAACAGTTGAGCTTGGTTTCTAAGTAATTTCAGTTCATTTTAAGAGGTCTAGCGTCTCTTAAAATGATTTTCATTACCGGTCTTCAGTAAATTTTACAACAAAACTACCACCTGTTTCTTACAGGTCTTCATTCGTGATAGGTTGCCTCACTCAGGGGAGATAACCTATATGTCTTTTACTTCGCGTGTATTGATAGTTCTTTGCGTCTTTGCTTTTGTGTCTTCTTGCTCGAAAAAGAAAGACGATAAACTTCAGTCTTTTCAGGCTTTCAGCGCAAACTTGAGAGTTGAACCGACTGAAAACTGCCAAAGCGAAGATTGTCTTTTGTTAAAACAGGAATTTAAATATCTTGTCGATGTCGGCGAAAAAATTTATTGCTACCGCGCTGAAAAGCAAGCTCAATATCAAATCGACTTCAATGCAAAAGCCGCTGAGCTAGAAGCGCAAATTACCGATCAGACAACAGATACCGATTATTTCATCATTCTGATGAAATGGGCTAGCACATTCCGCGATGGCCATGTTAACCCGATGATGCGTTCAGATTTATCGAAGCTCGAATTCTATAATCCACAACTTCGTTTTGAAATGTTATCACCGGGCACAGACCACGAACGTTTGATTGTTTCACAGGTCAGTGAAGACATTAAAAACTTACGTGTCGGCACCGTAGTTGAAAAAATTCAGGGACTTGACTGGAGATCTTATCTTGTAAAAACGGATCAAATGACGATGGGCTCAACAGAAGCTATGCGCCGCCGTCAAGTTGGCAATCTTATTTTACGTGAACTTTTATCTCAAGAGGGACCAAAACCCGTTTCGATTGAGGGAACTTTTAACGATCAACCTGTTTCTGAAGTCGTGGCACGTCAGCTTTCTTTATACGATGGTGCTTCCGATAATTCACCCGATTCAACAGGTCTTGAATTGTTAAAATCGGCGATCCTACCGAATAACATAGGTTATTTACGAATTGATGGTTTCTCGGGAAGCAAAATGCCCGAGCTTTTAACTCAAGCGATGGACCGTCTTAAAAACACAAATGGTTTAATTATTGATGTTCGAAAAAATGGTGGTGGGGATCAATCGGGCAATGTTGTGCTCAGCCGATTAGCCAGTACTGATATCGTTCGATACAGCCATCGCTCAATACATTCTGATTATCTTTTGGCTTTACGCCCGGAAATTGAATTTCAGTTCGATTATTTAAGCGGCCAGTTTACTGAAGTCGAACGCCGTCGTGTCCGCGTAGTACCTAGCGAAGCTCGTTATACAGGACCGGTTGCCGTTCTGACTTCGCCGAATTGTTTCAGCGCATGCGATACATTTGTTTCGGCTTTGAAACAAAATAAAATGGCTGTTGTTTTGGGTGAGCCTACTGGTGGCGGCACGGGGGCTCCGCAAGTTTTTGAATTGCCGGTTTCGGGTCATAGCTTCAGATATTCAGTCTTTCAAGGCTTTACAGCCGTAACCAACGAACTGCTTGAAGGCCAAGGCACTTTGCCGGACGTGGTGATTGAGCCGACAGTTCAAGAGCGAACAGAGAGAAAAGATCGACAGCTTGAAAAAGCTGTCAATTGGTTTAATAGCTACGTCGAACAAGCTGCGCAAAATTCATCTGTCGCCGATTCAGCCTTTCAGTTGCCGTCTCAATTTTTAGATGTAAGCTCGCGAGC
>JANPAD010000334.1:0-2341 GCA_031429735.1 Bdellovibrio sp.
CGGTACCGATCACCGCTCCCGTCGGCCCAACTTCTTTTTTAAAAGCAATGGCCAGATCGCCTGTGCCCGTCGCGCAATCTAAAACTGTTTGGCCCGGTTTTGCCCCGGCCATTTCAACTAGTTTTTTTCTCCAGAGATGATGAATTCCAATTGATAAGACCGAGTTGCCACGGTCGTAATGTTCAGCAACTTTTGAAAACATTGAACGAATTATTTCAGGATTTGGTGACTGGCTCATATAATATTTAACCCACGATCAAATGCAAATAGAACTTTTTCAAGCTGTTTCATAGTTTTATCGAACTCAAGAAAAGTCAATGACTGACGTCCGTCAGATAACGCTTCAGGTGGGTTGGGGTGAACTTCAACCATGAGGCCATCGGCGCCGGCTGCGGCCGCGGCATAGCAAAGTTGAGGTACAAGTTCACTGACGCCGACGGCATGTGAGGGGTCTACGATAACCGGAAGACCCGAATGCTTTTTCGCGTAAACAACAGCGTTCAAATCGAGAGTGTTGCGTGTAGCAGTTTCGAAGGTTCTGATACCACGTTCACACAAAACAACCTGTTGATTGCCGCCGTTTGTAATGTAGTCAGCGGCCTTCAGCCACTCATCAATGAAGGCCGAGAAATTTCTCTTCAAGAGAACCGGTTTAGGCTGTAAACCCAATTCTTTCAAAAGCGAGTAGTTGTGCATATTGCGTGCGCCGACTTGATAAGCGTCAACAACTGACGAAAGTTCTTCAATTTGACGGATGTCGGTGATTTCGGAAATAAGCGGAAGGCCGACATGGTTTTTGACTCGCTTGATGAATTCGAAAGATTCCGACCCTAAACCTTGAAAGGCTTTTTGAGAAGTCCGCATCTTCCAAATTCCGCCGCGTAGAATGCTGGCGCCCGAACTTTTAACGGATTCAGCGGTCATTTTAAACTGAGATTCAGATTCGATTGAGCATGGACCGGCAATAACTGTAAAGCGAGGTCCGCCAACTTTAATAGTACCAATTTCAACAACCATATTTATCCACTTGAGCAGTTTAAAATTTTACGTTACGGGTGTACTGTGATAGAGAGAATTAACATGGCTAAGCTTAACATGAAAGATTTTTTAGCAGACGGGGCGTTCCTACAAACGGGACCCGATATGTTTAGTTTGATGCAAGGTCCATTTGAGCCAGTCCATAACCTCTCAGACCCCCGATTAACTCAAACTAGCCTACTTTTTAAGACAAGTTTTTGGTCATTTCTCGAACATCGTGAAAATATTGCTCAAAACTCTGTTTATGAACCCCATTCGGCGCATACTTTCAGCAGAGAAGAATTTTTAGGTCTGCTGGCTGCAGAGCGCTCTCAGAAGCCGGAAGTCCGCTGGCAGTCGGCTGCCGTTGAAGAATTCGACACGCAGTTTCGATGGAGTCAGAAGCTTTTTAGTGAAGCGAATCTGCAAAAAACAGTGCCGATTATCTGTCAAAGCGCTCTAGGTTCGTTCACCATTGAAAACAAAGTTTATATCTTGCAGCAGCTTCTTAAAAATGAAAGCTTCGGTTGGAGCTATGGAAATCTGACTGAAAAAGATTGTTGGATCGGCCATACCCCGGAGACATTGCTGACTTGGGACGGTTTTGAGGCGCAAACAATGGCATTGGCCGGAACCTTTCCGCAGGGCCCGCACGCTGTGCGGGATATTCTACACGATTCAAAAAACCGCCGCGAACACAATTATGTCATTGAAGATATTGCCGAAAAGCTGCGACACACAGATTTCAAAATGTCAGAAACCCATGCGTTGGAACTGAAGCACCTTGTGCATCTTAAAACGGACGTCAGATTGCCTTGCGATTCGCTCATGTATTTTATGCGGCTCATCTCACGGTTACATCCGACGGCTGCGATGGGCGTGTTTCCGGACCGTATCGAGCAACTGCGTCGTATGTCTGAATTTGATCTCCAGAAAAAGCGTGACTCGTTTGCGGCTCCGTTTGGTATAATCGGATCATCTGCGGCCCAGATTATCGTGGCGATTCGAAATGTTCGGATTCAGCCGGAGGCTCTCCATATTTTTTCGGGCTGCGGTGTAACTGCCGAGAGTATTTTTGAAAGCGAAGTCATTGAACTCGAAAACAAAAGAAACTCGGTCAAGAAAATGATGGGCTTAGTTTAATGACCAACAGTGATTTATCAAAACATGTTTTCGATTTTTTACGCCAGGTCGGCGTACAAAACGTCGTCGTCTGTGCCGGTGCACGGAATGCCCCGTTGGTCTTATCTCTTAAAAATGAAAAATTTAAAGACTATCGTTTTTTTGAAGAGCGCAGCGCCGCTTTTTTTGCATTAGGACTAAT
>JANPAD010000335.1:0-3852 GCA_031429735.1 Bdellovibrio sp.
AGACGATGGTCAAAAGTGACCCCGAGGTGCGCAATACTCCGTATACAAATGACGCCATCAACCACTTTGGGTTCAAGCGAAACCTGACCGATTGAAACCATCGCCGAAGCGCGCGCGATGGGCACCAAAGGTAACAAGGCTTTCTTAATTCCGAGTGAACCTACATTTGACACAATAATCGAACCGAATGGCCGGTGTGGCAGCATTCGCATCTTTAAATTGACGTTAAGTTCGTAAATAAAAAATTCGTAGATATTTAAAAAGAATTTCAACAGTGGCTGCGGGATCTGACGAATCAACTTAAGCATAGGTCCTAAATTAGGGTCGCGATGAGCGCGGACCAAATTAGCTTGCCTATCAAGTTTTTGCTGAATTTCATCGACACTGAGCAAGTGCACCTCGTGCAAATTCAAAAGCGACAGGTCGTTCTGCTGGCCCGGAATATCAACCATAATTGAAATACTTTTATCAGGCCGCTGAACGATATGCCCCCATTTGATCATGGTGGATAACTTTGAATTTTCTTGCATCATAAGGCCTAAGGCTTTTGTGATCAGCGCCAATAAAGACGAATGACTTTTAACCGTAGTCACATCCAATTCAACAAAACCATAAACCGAGGGGTCACCTTGCGAGCCCCAAAGCGACAAGGCAATTTTACGAAATAATGGGGTTTGACTGTTTGAAAACAAATTTACACCTTGCTTAAGAATAGTTAAGACCACTCCTCAAGAAATTTAGCACTAGTTAAACTTCTTGAGTAGCTGTTTATTCAAACACTTCTCATGTCTCAAAAAAAGACGACTTAAAACGTCTTATTAGATCTATCAACATTTAAGCCCTATTAACCCCGCCCGGTTGAAAAACCGTTATACTATGAGTAACATGGCTTACCTCGTCGCGGTCGAGCATGATGCGAAGTGTGCCGACGATATCAGTGCAAGCTGGAAAGATTTGGCCCAACAACTTGGTCACGAGTTCCTATTATTTAAAACCCTTCTTGAAATGCGCACCGAACTCAAAAAGCCTGAATACCTTGAAAAAACCTTCGCCCTAGCTTTGCTTCCGCTTGAAGAAGTTCAGCAGCACGCCACCACTGCAAAAGCCGACCCGGCCGTCATTATTGCGGCACTGAACACAGAATTAAAATGCGATATTCTGATCACATGCTTTGATGATCCGCTCAAGCCAATTCGAAGTAAAAACTGGCGTGTTTCGAACATTATCTATAAACCGTTCGACACAACAATTTTGAAAGAGCTAACCAACTTTGCCCTCAACCCCGGTCAAAAAACAAAAACACAGTTTGTGCACAACGCCCAGATCGAAAGCGAAATTGAGATCATTAAAAAAACCAACCTGATCGAACTCTCAGAATTCGGTTTTAAAGTAGATAAAACCTACCACTTGAACGTAGGTTCGACTTATAAATTTTATAATCCGCTATTTGAAAATAAAAAAGCCGATTTAACGTTGATGCACACCTGGGCTGTTGTCTTAAGCGAATCAAAAGATCATTACGAACTTTGCTTTTGCCAAAATAATGCCGGTGTTTTGAGTCAAGTCCGAAAACGTGTCGCAAGCCCATCATCGCAAAAAGTTAGACACCCCGCTTGGCAAAGTCCACAACCGGATATTTTTGTTCATGCTCACAAGAAATCTCTGACGGTTGCACTGCAACTTTCAGACGCCACTTTGCTTCAAGCGCTGCAAGATCTGCTGAATCGAAATTTTAAAAACTTAAGCTTTATTGAAATGACTCCTGTTGTTCATGACTCTCTGAAGCCGGCCTTGCCGGTTTCACCTGTGGCCGCCGATCTGCTGATTACTGAAAGCGCCTACGATCTGAAAAATTTGACCTTGCAGTTTGGCCCGCAACCACCTGTGATTGTGCGTTTGACCGATGAAGTGTTGAATCGTGAAAAAATAGAACTGCGCTGGCCCATTGAAACTCTCCGCTGCGACTCACACGTTGACAAAGCCCATTTGATTAAAGCTTTAAGCTTGCTATTTCCGCACCTTGAGCACGGCGCGGAAGAAATTCACCGCGCCAGTGTGCGGCTGAACGAAAATATTTCACTTTCAGAACTCGTGAAAGCTAATGAGTTTTCAGAGGCCGCCATCAGTTTGCTGAGCCCTGACCGCTACGAACCCAATCAAATGATCGACCTCACCCTGCCACATCATGACGAATCTCAAATTAAAGAGATGAGAGCGCAGGTGCATTTCAGCGACACAAAGCTGACCGACAAGCGCTACCAAACCCAAGTCGTGCTATTTGGTGTGCGTGACGAAATTTTAAAAGAGTTGCGCTTATGGACTTTGCAGCAACATATAGCTAAGCAAAACAAAGCTTCTTAAAAGCTTCTTAGTCGATGACGCGTTCGTAGGGTAACTTACATAAACCTGCCCTGCTGTCAAAAATGTCGTCGCTAAGCTGTAATACGTTATATACTTTTTAATGAGATCTGGATGTCTTAGGCTTCGACAGCGGGCTCAATTAGTCACTTGCCACAACAAATTTTTATTCACCGATAGACCACCATAGTTCGGCCAGCTCATCGAGGGACTTTGCATCCGGCATAAACTGTAAATACCATTTTAAATTGCTGTATTTGTGCAGCAGCAAATACGCCATGACCCGTCTTTTAAAGTCAGGCTGCGCAGCCCGATCTAAACAGCCGTAGCCTTTAAAAAAAGCCTTTAAGGCTGCAGGATTTCCCGATGATAGAAACACGCCGACTGAAGCGAAATCATACTCGGCCGCACCCGTCATTGACGGTTCAAAGTCGATAAAACCTTGAAATGAAAGCTGTCCGCCATGATCGGTAAAAAAAACATGGTCGCGCATAACTTCCGTGTGCAAGAAGCAAGGGCCTTCGTCATCAAGCTTGACGCTTTGTAAAAAAGACGGAATTTGTTGAAGCAAATCTTCACGCAGCCCTATTTTTTCATGACGGGCGTAACAACCGGCGGTTTGAGTTTTTAAAAAAGATTTCCATGAATCCGCACTGGCGAGTGACAACGTCTTCGGTACCGGTAAACCATGAACCTGACGAAGACTGCGCCCCACTTGACGACAGGCTTCTTGCCGCTGATCTGTTGAGAGATTGTCCCACTGGGCTTTCAAACATTGCCCCTGCAAACGGCCCATTAAAACGTAGTGCCAGTCTTCAAAACTTCCCGTGTCTAATAGTTGCGGAGCTAACGCCGGTTGATTCGACAAAAAGAGCAAAGCCGATATTTCATTTTCAAGGGCATCCGGAAAAATCGGCGGAAAAAACTTAAGTGCCGACACCCTCGCCAACACCACCGGTAGCGAACCATTTGACGGAAAACTTAAATCGCCGGAAGCCTCGGCTGAAACACCTAGCTTTGTGAAAATAGCGCGTGCTGCCTCTAAAAAGCAGACGTTTCTTGTGTCGATTTTGCTAAACTCTTCTTGTGATGTGATCAAAGGCAGCATCTCAAGAAGATGCCCTAGCCATTTCGAAATGTCACGACAGGCTATGCCCAAATGACATGAAGACCTTCTATGCAAAACCGGCTTGAGCTGGTTAAGTTAAAATAAGTGGCGCCTAAATAAACGTGGAGCTTTTCACGTTTTTGATACGCATCATATTTATAAAAGAGCAAATTAAATTTTAATTTTTAAGAGGCTTCGTTGTATACTAGATCAGAACAAATGACACAGACACATAGCCTCGAATTACGCGAAGAAACACTGGCCCGAAGCCCCTCTGCTAGCATTGCTTTTGTTAGTTTGGCGCTCATTTGTTTTGCGACCGGTCTGTATACCTCAAATAACCAAAACTTGATGGCCCTGTTTTTACTTGTTCTAGTGCCGTTCAA
>JANPAD010000336.1:0-3508 GCA_031429735.1 Bdellovibrio sp.
CTTGATCTTTTTTCACCCGACACGGCCGACTTTATACGTCTGCTTGATTCCTATGAAGTCGCCGACGAGACCGCGGCAAAGCACAGCTACTTTGAAAATGAAAAACCCTGCACACTTTTAATAGATGAAATTGAAGCAATCTGGAAACCGATCGCTGAAAACGACGACTGGAGTCTGTTCGAAAACAAACTCCATGCTATTCGACAAATACGCTCTTAACTTTTTTGTAAAGACTGGTTCAACTCTTTGAATCCGCCGATCAATTGACCTTTAACGAACACCATTGGAAATGTAGGCCAACCGCTCCACAGCTTAACCGCCAAGCGCGGTTTCCACATTGAAGTATAGCCGCCGATACCGATGTATTCATACTTGATCTGGCGTTCATCCAAAGCCTTACGCGCTTTTCTACAAAACGGATTTCCGGCCATGCCGACGATAACGTAATCATTTTTTTGAACGGCCTCTTCGACCTGCTTAACCTGTTCCGAATGAAAATCTGCGATCGATTTCAAAGCTGTCTCATTAACTGTGCTTAATACTTTTCTCATTTATAACTCCTTTTGGTTTAATTAACTTAACTGACCTTCAACAAGTTTACGGTAAAGACCGTCTTGTTTTTTTAATAAATCGGTGTGTAGACCGCTTTCAACGATCGCTCCACGGTCCAAAACACAAATCAAGTCGGCATTCTGAACAGTCGAAAGGCGATGGGCAATAATCAACGTCGTTCGATTTTGCATCAGTTTGTTGATCGCGTCCTGAACCAGCGATTCACTTTCGGTATCCAGCGCACTGGTCGCTTCATCCAAAATAAGTATTTGCGGGTTTTTTAAAATAGCCCGCGCAATCGCAATACGTTGCTTTTGTCCGCCCGAAAGCTGAATGCCGCGTTCTCCGACCAGCGTCTGGTAACCGTCTTTAAATGTCGTAATAAAATTATGGGCATTGGCCAATTTGGCCGCGCGGACCACTTCTTCATGAGTTGCCTGCGGGTGAGCGTACTTAATGTTTTCTTCGATACTTGACGAAATCAGAATGGGCTCTTGCGAAACCACCCCGATCTGCTGACGTAACCAGTTCGGCTGAAGATCTTTTATATTTTCGCCATCAAGTCTGATTTCACCTTGTGAAATATCGTAAAGACGCGCCAGAAGGGCCGCAACTGTGCTTTTACCGCTGCCTGATGGCCCCACAAGGGCCACCACTTTATCCGACGAAAGATTCAGATTAAAGTTCGTCAGCACATTCTGTTCAGGACGTGCCGGATACGAAAAAGTTATGTTCTTAAATTCTACACGACCTACGACCTGTGGTAAAGTTTTTCCAATATCTGAACGCATTTGAGTCGGACGATCCAGAATATCAAATATTCTTTTTCCCGCACCTTGTGCCGACATAAAGTCACCCCATAGGCTACCGAGTGATCCGACCGAAAAAGCCACCATCAAAAGATAAATTAAAAACTGGGTCAAATCGCCAACTGACAACTGTCCACTCGCCACCTGTCGCGCACCGAACCAGATGACTCCCGCTATCGCGAAATATCCGACTAAAGACGCTAGAATCATAAACAGGCCGATTTGTTTTACTTTTTCACGTACGGCCGCTAGTGAATTTGTCAGACTCGTTTCATAACGAGCTATCTCAAAATTTTCCTGTGCGAATGATCGTACTGTCCGCACCCCGCTGATCGTCTCTTCCGCCACAATCGAAGCATCGGCCAAGCTGTCTAGCGATTTTCTTGAAGCGATACGGATACGTTTACCGTAAAAAATTGCACCGAAGGCGACCGGCGGAATAACGATCAACATAGAAAGCGTCAAGGAAGGCGAGGTGTACAACATTAAAATAAGTCCACCAACTGTTCCCGCTATATTTCTTATACCCATTGAAATATTCACGCTAACCGCATTTTGCACAATTGCGGTATCGCTTGAAATACGGCTCATCAGTTCGCCAGTTTTATTAAAATCGAAAAAAGCGATTTCTTGGTTCAAAATACTTTTATAAAGCTTTTGACGAAGGTTCAGAACAATTCTTTCGCCGGCCATTGTAAAAAGAAAATAACGAAAAGTGGAAGCAATCGCCTGTAAAGAAAAGACAACAAGAATCAAAACAACAACCTGATCAATTTGAGTGGTATCTTTAGCCGCCAATGCGTTGTCGACCATTTTTCGAATCACTTGCGGAAATGCCAGTTGGCACACGCTGGCAACGGCTAAGAAGCCTGTAGCCCAAATTAAAGTTTTCATTTCGGGACGCGCAAGCCCCAGCAGTTTTTTGACTAGGCTCGGAGTATTTTCTTGAGCATTTATCATGAGTGAACAACCTCGACAGCTTCACCACCCTGTTGTTCACCACGGAGCTTCTGAACTTTACTTGCTGACCAAGTGCGGAACGAATCTATATAGCCGAAAGCGGCCGGCACCACGATGAGTGTCAAAACTGTTGAGCTGATCACACCACCAATAATAGCTACACCCATTGACTGGCGTTGCGTACCTAAAGCGGTCACACCAATCGCAATCGGCAACGTGCTCGCAATCAATGACAATGAGGTCATCAGAATTGGACGCAGCCGTGTACGGCAGGCTTTCACAATGGCTGTATTCAGATCAAAACCTTCTTTCAGTAAATGCTGAGTATAGTCGACAAGCAAAATTGAATTCTTCGCCACAACCCCCATCAGAAGGATTAGACCGATCATCGAGAAGATATCAATCGACTTGTTAAATATAAGTAGCCCACCGAAAGCTCCGGAAATAGCAAGGGGCAACGCTAACAGAATTGTAAATGGTGTTACAAAACTTTCGTACAATGAGGCCAGTACCAAATAAATCAACAATACACCGAGACCTAACACGATAGCTATGTTGGTTAGTAAATCCGCCAAATCCTTTGCCTGACCCTCGAAAGTATAAGTAATACCGATCGGTGGGGGCAATTCATTTTGCAAGACCTTGTTGATCAGAGTAGTCACATCTCCTAATTGGCCTTTAGGGCCTAAGTTGGCTGTGATCGAAATATAGCGACCTTTATTCTGACGATTGATCTGAGAGTAGCCCACTTTAGCTTCAGCTTTAGCCACTCTTGAGAGCGGAATCATGTTACCGTTCTGGTTCGGCACTTGAGTCGTACTGAAATTTTTAACGAGATCTTTTTCGTTCTCGTCAAACATAACGCGAATGTCGTATTCGATTCCATTTTGACGATAAACGGCCGGCACAATGCCTTCTGTCCGATTACGCAGTTCAGCCCCTGCCGTTACAGTTGAAACACCCAGCGCTTCGGAGCGATCTCGGTCAAAGACAACATGATATTCAGGGCTGCCCGAGCGAAAGTTTGTATCCACGTCAATTAGGCCAGGTATCTGCTGAATACGTTTTTGAAGTTTAAGTACGTAAGGTGCTAATTCATCGAGATTATCACCAACGACTAAAAGATTGACCGGTTTTTGGCCGCCGCCACTAATATCCACATCGGTAACAGCCATTCTGGCTGTTAC
>JANPAD010000337.1:0-1620 GCA_031429735.1 Bdellovibrio sp.
GTGAATTAGCGCACAAAGGGCACTTCCCAGCGATTGATATTCTACAAAGTGCTAGTCGGGTGATGAAAGCAGTTTCATCGCCAGAGCACGTTCGTATGGCGCAAAAGTTACGCGAGATATTAGCCACCTATAAAGACGCTGAAGACCTGATCAATGTAGGAGCTTACAAAACTGGGGCTAATCCTAAAATTGATAAAGCGATCAAGGTGATTGACCAAGTGAATGAGTTTTTGACTCAAAAAACCGAAGACCATTCAAGTTTGAATCAATGCTTACGCATGCTCTCACAAATTGTCGTTTAATATTTTTAACAACAAAGAAGTGAAATGAAGAAATTTAAATTCACGCTCGAAAAAGTACTTGTACAAAGACAGATTGTGGCTGATCAAGCTGAAGAATTATTTATTGAAGCGCAGCAAGAATTGAGCAAGCAAAATGAAGAGTTGAGTCAGCTGACTCAAACAAACGAGAACTCTATACAACAAAGACGTAACTTGATTGACAGCTCACAAGACTGGATGCTGGCCGTCCAACAGATCAATCAATTCTTGATTGGCCAAGACTTACGAATTAAAAAACAACACCTTCGTATTATAGAAGAAGAAAAAAGAGTCGAGTCGAGACGTGAAATTTTGCGACAAGCGGTTTCTGAGGTTAAGATAATAGAGAGGCTGAAAGAAAAACAAAAAACAGCCTATTTAGCTGAAGTTGCAAAAGCAGAACAAGACGAGCTAGATGAGTTAACAGTGTTGAGATTTTCTAGGACTGAAAATCTTTTAAAGGGAAGTCATGAAGACGGGATATGATCAACATTTCAAAAAAGTAAAACGCTCAGCGCTAGCGCCGAATGTTTTATCTAATCAAAAACGTACAGCATTAAATTCTGAAAAAAAATCTGCGTTTCCAGCAGTGTCTTTTAAGTCATGAGGGCTTAAAGCCTTCGACTCTTTGGCCTGTCCCACATTTTGCGGGGGGCTGACACCTATCATTTTTTCAAGCATGTACCTCCTTGGTTTGCTTTTATTAGTTACTGCTCTTTTTTAACTTCGCTGGCCGGTGCACGAAAACCCGTGTAACGTTCAGCAAAAACTTGTGCCTTCTCAGGCTTTATTAAATTTAAAATGTCCGCGGCACTTTTCTTCTTCATACGACTTAATATATCAATGACTAGATCTTCATCTAAAGTTTCAAAGACTTTGGCGGCTTGCACAGGTTTCATGTTCGTGTACATTTGCACTAGAACTTCAACTTTGCTGTCGTCTGTTTTAATACGATCTTCTAATTTGGCTGATATTTTTTGGCGTATTTCTTCTAACTGCGCTAATTTTTCAATAATTTCTTTTTTTTGCTTTTCTATTTGTATCGCAATTTTTCCGAGCTCTTCTTCTCGCTTATCAAGTTCTTTCTTACGATCTGCTAATTTAAACAAATAATCCGCATCATCAATTTTTTTAGCTTCAACGTGAACTACTTGCTTGTCAGATGACGTCGACGGCTCAACTGCTTGAGTTGCTTTATCTGTGTCTGCCGCTGGCTTGCCTACCTCAGCCTGTGCCAAGCCCATTGTTATTTCTACTTTTTGTAAATACTTTTCGATCGAGTCAAAATTTTCTAAAAAAA
>JANPAD010000338.1:0-2909 GCA_031429735.1 Bdellovibrio sp.
CCTCCGCCATACCACCCCGATCCGTCTAATCCACCTACTCCGCCTCAACCTCATCCGCCTCCAACTCCTCCTCCATATTATCCACCTCCAAGCCCGCCGCCGTACTATCCGCCGCCGAGCCCACCACCGTATTATCCACCACCATCGCCGACTCCTCCGCCGTATTATCCACCGCCGAGTCCGCCATACTATCCACCAACACCTGATCCAGATCCGTATCCGTACCCAGATCCAGATCCAACACCAGCACCCGATGTGATCCGTAGCGTGACTGTGAATTTGGCTGTGAAAAACAAAGTTCTCGATCTTGCTAAATGGGGACTCGTGAACGATGACTACGAAGGATACGAAGTTGTAGCAATCAGCGGTAACTTAGTACCGAACAGTCCGACTAAAACTGTTGTTCAATTGATTGCTGACGGCGTAGTTGTGGCTTCACAAACTAATCCGGGTAAGAAATTGCGCTTGGTTCCGAACGATTCAATTGTCTGGGGTGATGTCACCACATTGAAATTGAAAGTTATCGGCAGCACGAAAATCACGAATTTGTCGATCCGCTTAAGATAGTCTAAGAATTCGAAAATTGAATCGAGTCGAAAGCCCCTCCGTCAAACGAGGGGCTTTTTTATTTTTACGGTCTGAATAAAAAACGAATTGTAAATAATGTGTGGGTCGAGCTCTTTCAGAGGCGGTAAAACTATTTTAAGTCGCCCAACCTTAGAAGCTGAAGAGCTTCAGTGATCAGCTCTCGTTCGAACGAAGGCGCTGCCACTAAGCCGTAAAAATACGCACGAAGAGACAATCTCTGTTCTAAAGTTGAGTTCGGAAAATTAACTTTCAATTTTTCGTCATAAATCTTTTGTAATTGAAGGTATTTATCCCGGTAAATAGATTGTTTGCGAGCCCACTTTTGGCAAAAAACTGAATAACTAGGGACTTGTGAATAAAGATCGTGGCAGGATAAAAGCGAATCTAAAAGGGATGTTTTTTTAAAGTCATTGCGAACTCCGTTCAGACCGTAAAGCTCTCTGGTCAAAACTTCTAAACAATTGAGCAGTATTTCTTGTTTGGTTCTTCCGAAATGATAATAAACCAGAGTTCGGCTGATTTTACAGTCTCGAGCTATTTGACTGACGCTCCACTTGAGATGTCCTTTTGAAACTTCGAGATTAAAAACCGAACAAATGATTTCTAATCTCGTTGAATCTAATTCTGTCGTTTTATTGATCGATTTTTTCATCAATTGTCACCGCGACAAAACCCGCGGGTAGATTGGCTCCGCCATAAGGAATCACGATGTATTGTTTTCCATTATAGATGTAGGTCATCAAAGCACCAGTGGCATTACCGGGTAGATTCGCTCTTGCAATCTCTTGACCTGTCTGAGCATCAATTGCTTTGAGAATCGGATCGTCGTCAGTGGTTGAAATACTGAGCGAATTAACCCCTCCATCAGGCAGCTTGCTGGCTCCGGTGATTGAAAACGGTCCTGCTTGGGCGGCGAATAGTAATTCTGGCGTCACGATAAGATGTGTTCGGCGATCCCATCCTAAATCCTCTTTTGGTAAATCAATTCCCACAAGGCTAGGGTTAGACTTGGGTCCTACTCCGCTTGGAATCATCCAAGCATGTTCTCCAGTGACCATATTGATCGCCGTAATTCTTCCATAAGGTGGTTTAACAATTGGCAATCCATCAGGCCGGCGCAATTGTTTTGATGTCGCAAGATTCACTGTGTATCCGAATTCAGAAGCCGGATCGGCGACAACTCCAAAGGCCAGTGGCAAAGTCACAGATGGAACATACAACATTTGTGTGACAGGACTGTAGGCCGCTCCTGCCCAACTGGCGCCGCCGTATCCGCCAGGAACGGTAACAACTGGTTTGTCGAGCGTTGGTGGTGTGTAGAGTGGTCCATAATTATACTGCTCAAGAATTTTTTTAGTCTCTTCAAATATTTGAGGACTGAATGCGATGAGGTCCTCATCTTTGAGGCCTTGTCGATCAAAAGCAACAGGCTTGGTCGGGAATGGCTGTGTCGGCGAAGATATCTCACCGGGAATTTTTGACTGAGGAACTGCCGTCTCTATGATGGGCCAAATAGGTTTTCCGGTGACGCGGTTAAAAACAAATGTGAAACCTTGCTTGGTCACCTGGGCAACAGCCTTGATAACTTTTCCGTCTTTACGAATATCCATCAAGACAGGTGCAGCCGGCAAATCGTAGTCCCAGAGACCGTGATGAACAATCTGGTAATGCCAACGCCGCTTTCCCGTTTTGCAGTCTAGGCTAACAAGACTTTCGCCAAAGAGACCATTGCCAATTCGGTTGCCACCATAGAGATCATCGCTCGGAGTCGATACCGGCAAAAAGACAGTCTGGAGATCGTTATCGACACTCATTTGTGCCCAGACATTGGCTCCGCTGGCCGTTTTCCAAGAACCCTTTTTCCAACTACCGACACCAAAATCAACTAACTGCGGAATTGTCCGAAAGCTCCAAAGATATTTGCCGCTGCGGACATCGAAAGCCTGAACATCACCAGCCGGAATATTTTTTTTCTTTAGCGCATAGTCAGCAATGGATGACCCGACGATGACGACGTCTCCACAAATTACTGGTGGAGATGTTACTCCGATGAAATGACGTTCAGACTTGGTTCGAATTGTTTTCATCAAATCAACAATACCGTTTTCTCCAAACCCGGCAGACGGCAGGCCTGTCGACGCATCTAAAGAAACCAGATAGTAGTCACCGGTACCCATCAGCAAACGCTTCTCATCATCTTTTTGCCAATAACTGAGGCCGCGACTGACGAATCCAGAATTTGGTGGATTGGCATTTCGGCTTAAAATGTCGTTGTTATAGGTCCAAAGTATTTCTCCAGTCGCTGGCTGAATACTGATGAC
>JANPAD010000339.1:0-7649 GCA_031429735.1 Bdellovibrio sp.
AAACCGGTTTCGGTTACATACAGGTTTCGGGGGCGTGGGGCTTAATACCTAACGTCACTATAAAATTATCGTAAGCTGACTTAACTGCGGCTTGTAAAGCCAGATCAAATTCTTTGTTTTTAAGGATAAGAGCGTCCGATGAGAAAACCCCGATAATTTCGTCGCCTCGGCCGGTCATCTCGAAATATTTACAGGCCAGTGCCACCGCAGGCGCAGTGTTTTTACCCGTTGGCTCGTACAGAACTTTTTCGATTTTAAGATGATTCTGGACAATGTCTTTTTCAGTCAGATTCTTAAGACGCTCAGCCGTTACAACGACTCCGGTACCGTATTTTTGCAGACGCTCGATGGTCAACGTTTGCAGCGGCTTGTCGCCGATGAGCTCACAGAACTGTTTCGGGTAATTCGTGCGTGAAATCGGCCAAAGACGCGTACCGCCTCCGCCACTCATTATAACGGGTATAAATTTCATTCGCCCATAGTGCCTTTTTTTACAAACGCCATCAAGCCGTTTGGCTTCAAGATTGCTTTAAGATTTGTGAGTCAGCGATTTTTCGCGTATGAGGGTCAGTAAGACACCAAAGTTTACGACAAACTCGGGCGAAACAAGATTTTAGAGAGTTTTTGCACTTATTTTAAACATGAAAGAGGTAACGAAATGAACCACCTATTTGTACTTGCAGCCGTTTTATTAGCCAGTATACAGTTGTACGCTCAAACTCCGACCATTCGTGGCGCACGTTTAACAGGTTCAGGCTGCAGCAACGCAACCGCTTCAGCTAACGTGACTCCGGACGGTACTTTTCTTTCAGTTCTTTTTGATAACTTCAGCATTGAAATCGGCAACGGTTCGGCTAACCCGCAAGCGGCCTCTGCCAAAAAGCAATGTACCGTTTTAATCGATATGGATGTTCCGTTCGGTTACCAGTACGCCATTGAAACGACTGAATTTCGTGGATTTGCGGCCCTGCCTGCTTCAGCATTCGGCTACCACCGTTTCAGCCAAGTGGTCCCGGGCGTTGTTCCTAATCTTCGCGAAGTTCAATTGCGCGGCCCCGTCGGCAGCAATTATGAATCTGTGATCCGTCAAAAACCAGGTCGCTCACCTTTTTCAACTTGCAATAGCCCGCAACAAACAGTGCAAATCTTAGCAGAGCTTTCTTTAGCTTACTTGCCGGGTGCAAAAGATCGTTCGATGGCACAGATTAACCTGGATTCAATCGACACTGGTGTGCAATCACGCTTCAAATTAACTTGGAGACCTTGTAAATAAAAACTCATCGGTTGGGGTCTAACTTTGAACTCACCAACTCGAAAGGCCGCCATCAACAATCAGATTTTGCCCGGTCACGTAAGAAGAAGCCTCAGAGGCAAAATAGATCAAAGCTCCAACTAATTCATCAGGCTGACCCATTCGGCCCATCGGCACTCGCATCGAGTACTTATTTTTAAAAGTCTCGTTTTGCCCGCTTTCCATACCACCGGGAGTTAAAGTATTCACTCGAATATCGTTCGGGGCCCAATAGGCGGCCAGATAGTTTGATAGACCAATAACCGCCGATTTAGACACCGAATAAACAGCCGGCGTATTAATTTGCCGCCCAAGATAAAAAGAACCCTCGTAAATACGTTGGTCGGGAGCGACGACGCCATAAACCGAGGCTGTTTGAATAACGCTTCCCTTGATTTGGTTCGCAATCATATGGGCACCGACATATTTGGCCATTAAAAACATTCCATCGATATTAACCGACATAACCTCACGCCATGTCGCTAATTTGTAATTTTCAAAACTTTCAAAAAAGTCATTCAAATTTGAACTTTTAGAAGCTGCATTATTAATTAAAACTGAAATCTGACCAAAATCGTTTGCAATAGTTGTGATTGTATTTGCTACTTCTGCTTCAACAGCGACATTGCAAACATAGCCCAAAAATTTTTGATCTTTATACTTTTCAGTCAAGTCCCGAACAAGGTCATTAAGCAAGGGCTGCTCAAGATCGATCAAAGCCAAGCTTGCTCCGGCCTCGGCGAGCCCTAGGCAAAACCTGCGGCCTAAAATACCCGCGGCGCCTGTAACGACAATATTTTTATCTTTTAATGAGAATTTATTCATACATTTTCCAATATAAATTTAACAATTTTAAAATCCAGCGGACTATCAATGTCGATTGATCTCTCTTCGGGCATTTCGTAAAAAAGCGTTCTTGATCCAATCACTTTTTCTGAATTGAAAAGTTCATCGCGTCTCCAAACGTAAATCGATGCATTCATGTCGTAGCACTTCGGCGCATCTTGCCTACGAACGATCTGGCTTTCCGTACCCACGGCTAAATGGGCATAACCCTGATCGTCGGTAACAACCATATTAAAATAAGGTGACCGACGCGACGGAGCGCCGGTAATAAGATTGGTCGCACTCGCATGCTCTTTCAACTTCTGAATACACTCAGCAATGTCTTCAGTGCTTCTGAGTGGCGATGTGCAATCGAGATCTACAACTAAACTAAATTTATTCTGGCTCAACTTTTCAACCTCGGACACACAATGCTGAATTGCGGGAAGTTTTGGGGCCTGATCGGTGGCCATTTCAATCGGTCTTAAAATCAAGTGAGTTGCACCGTACTGTCTGGCCACCTTTAAAATTTCTTCAGAGTCAGAACTCACCGCGATGGCCACAAAAAATCCGCTTTCAACAGCCTGCTTCACTGAGTGAGCCACGAGTGGCATTCCAGCGATTTCTTTTAGATTTTTATTTTTGACGCCCTTCGAACCGGCTCTTGCACATATGGTGCAGATCATTTTTAAGCTCATAAAACACTCCACTGTCTGTTTTGATTCGAACTCATGGCCGCGCGAGCTATGCGAAGAACCTCTAATGCATCATCGAAAGTGGTCAACGCCTCGGCGTTATGTTGCAAAATGTTTTGGACCATCTGCCCGTAGGAGTCTGTCATTGCGGACTCCATATTAAAATCAATGTTATTTTTTTTGAAGGTATTTTTGACAAGGTCTACATGATATGTATTATTTTGAGTGTTCAAAATAATAAATCTTTGGGTCATGTGATCAATATAATTCATCTCAATATTAACTGACGCGATTTGATGACCACGCAGTAGAATCGTGCAGTGATCGCAAGATGAAATTTCAAGGTTACTGATTTTTTCAACACAAGAAACGAGTTCACGAAAACGTCCAAAAAGCCAAAGGCAGTAATCAATTTCGTGGCTTAAATCAAGCAAAACGCCTCCGCCTTCATCGGCTTTTGCGGAATAGGATCTGCGGTAATCATCGCCCGAGCGCCAGCTTTTGAGGTTTTGCCCTACATAAACATGAGCACTTAACAGGGTTTCATTTAAAATTTCTTTTTGAAGAGCCAATAACAACGGATTGAATCTGAGGTTGTACATAACCCGTATATTAAGATCTTTAAATTCGCTGACCTCGGTTTGAGTTAAATCAAAAACCGGCTTTTCGACGAGGATGAGACCGGTAAAGCCTTCGGACTTAAGCGATTTAACAGCGACGTGGTGCAGGTGAGTTTCATTGCAGATGACGACGATATCCGGCTTAAATTCTCGTAGACAATCTTGAAGAGTCCGAAAAAGCAAATCGACTTCGGTTAGAGGTCGTCGGCTCACGACAGCAACTTCAGCCCCCGCAGCTTTAAAATTGCGAGCATGTCTTTTTCCGATTGATCCAAAGCCGACAACGGCAACCTTTTTCATCAGTAGACCTTTTTAATATCTAATTGGGCCTGTTCAAAATCGTCTTTTCGGCCAACGTCTATCCAATACTCATGAATAGGAAATACTCCGGCTTTCTTTTTTTGACTTGAAACAATTTTTTCAAAAAGACTCGGCATATCAAAATATGTATTCAGGGGCACCAAAGAAAGAGTTTCTGCGTTAAGCACATAAATACCTGCATTAACTAAAAAGGATTCAATTGGCTTTTCTTCGATTTTCGAAATGTGCGCTCCATCAACGTAGACAACTCCGTAGGGAATTTGCATATCGTACTTTCTGACACACATCGAAGCGGCTAATTCATTTTGACTGTGGAATTCAATGAGCTGAGTAAAATCAACCTTCGTCAAGACGTCGCCGTTCATGACGATCACGGGTAAATTATTTTTAGGCTTAAACAGACTTAAAGCACCTGCGGTACCCAGCCGTTCAGTCTCTTTAATATACTGAATATTGAGTCCGACATTATCGCCGTTGCCAAAGTAATCCATGATGACGTCGGCTTTATAATTGACTGCAATTAAAACATCGGTGAAACCGCTTTCTTTTAAATTTTCTAATAAAATTTGTAAAATAGGTTTATCACCGACTTTAAGCATGGGTTTAGGGTAATTTGCAGTCAGCTCACCTAAACGACTTCCGAGGCCCCCCGCCATGATAACGACCGTGTGCTTCTTTTGTCGGACTTCAAAATGCTGCCGGGATAAAAGAAGATCGACAACCTTGTTGTTTTCGTCGACCACGGGCAACTGCGAGATTTTTTTTGATTTAAAAATATTTTCGGCTTCAATACGCGTGTAATTGGTTTGAATTTTAAACGGACTCGAGTTCATCACCTGGCTAACTGGACTGCTGACCGAAGCATTTCGTATAAGCGCTCTGCGGATATCACCATCTGTCACCGTTCCGAGCAGTTCATTTTCTTCATTTACAACAAGTGCGACTTTGGCATCATTGAGTTCTATCACCTTCATGGCATCTAACATTTTGGCTGTTGGCAAAAGGCATATCGATGAGATTTTAATCATAAATTTTAAAACTACTCCTCACAGGTTGCTATCGTTTAAATTTAAACCAAGCCAAAATCATAAATCGTAAAACATTTTAAATTTCGGCACTTGATGACGAGTGACGATATCTTCAATGTATCGTGAAATCAAAATTGAGCTCTGGCCATTGCCAAATACACTGGACTGATCGAACAAAACAAGTCCCTTTTTTAAATTTGATAAACTTTTAAAATCGAAGGCCTCAATATGATCCGTTGTGACTAAGTCTACGACGGACAATTCTCGTTCTCGGCCGTCTTGTCGATGCCCAATATTGAGTGCCGGGGTGCCTAATGAGTGCGCCTCTAAAATACCGCTCGACGTATTTCCAACGACGGCTGTTGCATACTTGAGGCACGTTAAATATTTGAGCATACCCAAGGATTCAAAATATTTAATTTTTGCAGGATTTGATTTGACGAAATTTTCAATTTCATTTCGAACGGCATTGGCCCCAACATCACTGTTAACGCCTGTTACAATAACCATGGCCTGATGTTGATCCACTCGTTCGTGTAATTTTTTTAACATCGCTTTCAAAAGCGGAGCACCGAAATCTACCGAATTTGTTTCAGGATGAAAAGTAACCAGATATGTTTCAGGAGCCAGTGAAAAACCAAGCTGTTTTTCTAACTCTGCTTTCGACAAAAGAGGAGCATTTAGAGCATTATCTACACCCAGCGCACCTACATTGTAGACATATTCAGGGTTTTCACCCATTTGAATAATTCTTTTGCGATACTTTTCACAAGAGGGGAAATGATAATCAGAAAGCTTAGTTAAACAATGGCGAAACTTGTCATCGAGGGCCCCGTATGTCAATTCGCCGCCATGAATATGAAATATCGGAATCATGAGCGTAGCGCAGGCCAGGCCGAAAGACATGGCCTCGTAACGGTCACCCAAAATTAGCGCGTAGTCCGGCTTTATCATTTGCAAATTCTGTGCGTAAGCAAGAAGTGCCTCTGACATGGCTTTGACAGTATCGATATAATCTTGCCCGCCGAGAGAGTGGTTAACCTCTGCTCCGATTATATCCGCATGTTCTGCTTTAATTTCATCAATTGTACGACCGTACTGTTCGCTCAAGTGTGTGCCTGTAACGAATAAAACAGGTTTAACTGCGGGCGATTTTTTTAGACGATCAATGAGCGGCCTAAGTAAGCCATAGTCAGCACGCGAGCTTGTATACACGACTAGCTTTTTCAAAGAAGATCACCCGCAGCGTAATCTTGCGATGCCACCTGACCAATTACGTCGTACCACCGCATGGGTGAAGTTCCGTGGCCCGGACGTCTTGTCGTTAAATTAGCTTCACTCAATTTTTCGCCTTTTTTTATATCCGTTAAAGCAATAATTGATTTACGCGCAACCTGACGATTCTTTTTTTCACTTTCGGTTGCAAGTTTTTCTGAGCGTCCCAGCGCCAATTCAATATAACGTATCGATCGAACCATTTGATTCAGTTCGCCAGGTTCGAGAGATGCGGCATGGTCCGGCCCCTCGAGCTTACGACTTAATGTGAAGTGCTTTTCAATGACTGACGCGCCAAGAGCGACAGCTGCAACCGGCACTTCGAGACCCAAAGTGTGATCAGAATATCCATAGGAAGTGCCAAATGTTTGCCCCATGGCGACCATCGCATTGAGGTGGACATCCTTCATATCGGTAGGATAATCCGTGTTGCAATGAAGAACGACAATGTTGTCCCGATCGAGCCCATTCTGAGTCAGCACCGTAAAGGCCTCTTGCACCTCATTCAAATCACACATGCCCGTTGAAACTAAAGTTTTTTGATTTAATCGGGCTATTTTTTCAAGATAGGGAAGATTTGTAATTTCACCACTGGGTATCTTCCATAAGCCTAATTTCAGACTGATCAAAAAATCAAGACTTGAAAAATCAAATGCGGTTGAAAGAAACCCAATCTTAAGCTTACGACATAGCTCTATTAAAATGTGATGATTTTCAAAAGAAATTTCTAATTTTTTGAGCATTTCATATTGCGATGACTCTGGCCCCAAGTTCAAATTTTTATTTTGATATTCTGCGGTTGTCGCAAGTGGTGTTACAAGAAGCTCAGCCTTAAACGTTTGAAACTTAACAATATCTGCGCCCGACTCTGCAGCTGCATGCACAAGTTCAAGGGCCCTATTTATATCACCGTTATGGTTAACACCGGCTTCTGCTATAATAAGGGTATGATTAGACATTGTAACTTTGAGCCTTGTACTTACTCAAATTTTGGGGTTTTAAAAACCATTCAATTGTCTGCGCAAGACCGCTTTCAAAACTAACTTCAGGCTTATAGCCCGTTAAACTATTGATCAAGCTGTTGTCGCACCAAAGACGATGGACTTCAGATCTTTCGGGGCGGAGGCGTACATCATCTAATTCAACTTCAGCCTCCACTTTCATAATTTTCTTAATCAAATTAAAAGTGTCTCCCACGCTAATTTCGTGATTAGAACCGATGTTGACCACACGTCCCGCCGTACTTGGGTTTTCGGCCAGCTCATGAAAACCACGGCACGTGTCACTGACATAATTAAAGTCACGGGTTGGACGAACATCGCCAAGTTTAATTTTTTTAAGTCCGTGCGCCAGCTGAGTAATAATGGTCGGAATAACCGCGCGTGCAGATTGCCGAGGCCCGTAAGTATTAAATGGACGAGCCACGGTGACCGGTAAACCGTAGGTATTAAAAAAGCTCAGAGCGATCATGTCGGCCGATATCTTTGAAGCACTGTAAGGCGATTGTGGTTGAAGAGGATGTTTTTCGTCGATTGGAACATATTGAGCCGTACCATAAACTTCACTTGTTGATGTGTGGACGACTTTTTGAACA
>JANPAD010000340.1:0-6623 GCA_031429735.1 Bdellovibrio sp.
CGAGGCGAAACAAATATTCAATTTTTAAAGGATAACAAAGTCAGTATTTGGGACGAATGGGCGTCTGAAAACGGCGAGCTCGGCCCCATCTACGGTAAGCAATGGCGCTACTGGGAAACAGCTGACGGTCGCACCGTCGATCAGATTTCAAACGTGATCAGCCAAATTAAAAATAATCCGGATTCACGACGTCACTTGGTGATCGCATTTAATCCGGGCGATGTCGACAAAATGGCGTTACCGCCTTGTCATGCCTTCTTTCAGTTTTACGTCGCCAACGGCCGCTTATCTTGCCAGTTGTATCAGCGAAGCGCCGATATTTTTCTTGGCGTCCCGTTTAACATTGCAAGCTACGCGTTGCTGGTTCATATGGTGGCGCAGGTTTGTGATCTTGAAGTGGGTGACTTCGTACATACACTCGGTGATGCACATATCTATTCAAACCACATGGAGCAAGTTAAACTTCTTTTGTCACGGGAGCCGAGACCACTACCAAAAATTAAGTTGAACCCCGCGGTGAAAGACATTTTTAGTTTTAAATATGAGGACATCGAAATTAGCGGTTACGACCCTTACCCTGTTATCAAAGCTGAGGTTGCGGTTTGATTTTATCCCATATTGTTGCCGTCAGCGAAAATGAAGTGATCGGCCAGGATAACCAACTGCTGTGGAATATACCGGAAGATCTCACTTATTTTAAAAAACGGACAACCGGCAAAATCATGATTATGGGTCGTAAGACTTTTGAATCTTTGAAAAAGCCATTACCTAATCGCTTTCATATTGTGATTTCTCGCCAGGTTCTTTCGAGTGAAGCCGAGTCAGTGAAGTATGTGAATTCACTGACTGAAGCTTATACGCTGGCCGATAAAATGATTCTCGGCGGCAGGTGGCCCGACGAAGTCATGATTGTGGGCGGCGGCCAAATTTATAAAGAAAGTCTAAAAGACGCCGACTTTCTTTATATTACGCGCGTGCCGGGGGCTTACGTGGGTGACACTTTTTATTCTCTACAAATCCCGAATGAGTTTAAAATCGCCTTCAGTCAGTTTAGTGATAAAACTGCAGGCTTACGCTATGAAATCTGGTCTAAAGAACGGTCTGACGAAAACTAAATTTAGTGTCTAACTTTTCTTCAGTAAATCGACAATTTCCCTCTGTAAAATCGCCGCTAAAATGCCGATAAGTAGCTAGATGGAAAACAAAGAATCGAACTCGAACCAAAACGACGACGCTGCAGACCTCGGCTTACCGAGCGCCAAACGCCACGTCACAAATGAACCGGCCATCGTCGAAGTTTACGGCCGTACCGGTAAAATATTTTGCCGAATGAATAACCTGTCAACTTCGGGCGCATTTTTCGAAATAACCAATAGCTACCACACCCCCCGCCAAGGCGATGTTGTAAGAGTAACTATTAACTTAAAACAACTGGGTAAAACTCATACCCTGCACGGCCAGATTATCTGGTGCCGTGGTCTCGGCTTAGGTGTGGCCTTCATAAAAAGTAAAGATCTTTATAAAAAAATTGTGAAATAGCTGCGACTAGTGACTCAAAGTTTCTGGCCCGGCCGCACTGTACTGAAAACGATTTGGAAGTATCTGCGCTTCCGTGTTTGTATCTGTCAGAACGGCCTTCGGTAAAAATTTAATGATCTGTCGGGCGGCTGCTTCAAAGTCGGCTTCTGCGATCGGCTTCAAGGCAGCCATAAGCCGTTCCAAAAAACTTGCCAACAGCCTCATCAAAATAGCTTTAGGGTCGTTAAAAAGTGAGGTTCAAAGCTAGATCTGCCTTTTCAGACGCAGATTTGAGCCCATGTCTCAAAGTTAGACGCTTTTGAAAGCCTTTTTAAGCGCTACCACGTCTTCAGCCGTGGTACGTAACTTGCCTATCAGGTCTTGATGCGAACCTCTTGGCTGTCTTATTTTATATTGATTTCGGGGCTTATAGGCGTTCATTCTGCGAATGCTGCGCCTCTTTGTCGACTGGTTGTCCACAACAGCCAAGCCGGCAGTTATAGCAATGAAATCACTGTTGTGATCGGCACGGACCGCGCCGGTTCTAATTCATCTATTGTCGCCAATGAAATTTTAAAGACCCTTTCCGCTGACCCGAATACACGAATTAACTTAGTTGATCTGGCCAAACTTCCAAAATCGATTTTCAAAACAGATTACTTTGCATCAAAGCCTGCTGGGTTTATCAATGATTTCGTGAATCCGATTGAACGCGCGCAGGCCCTCATTTTTGTAGTGCCCGAATACGACGGCGCCATTCCGGGAATTTTATCTTATTACATGAATCACATGCGTGTAGGCCTTGATAACAAGATGGTTTCATTGGTCGGTATCTCGTCCGGCAAATGGGGCGCGCGCGCCGCACTTGATGCCTTCAAGGGAACCCTTACTCACCGAAAAGCCCAAGTTCTGGGGGCCTTGCAGGTCAATATTGAAAACATCGACGGCAAAGTTAGCGACGGGCGCGTGTCCGACACTGACTCGGTTAATCGTTTGGCGAATGCGACCCGCGAACTGAACAAAAATGTAAATAAATTGCCGGGCTCACTGAGTAGCCAAAAAAATACCGCGATTATGGCTCGCGGGTTACGCGGCCGTCCTGCCCAACTGACACTTAACAGCGGCGTAAAACTTGAAGGTCGTCTGAATCAGTACCTGACTAACTCAAATCAAACTTTAAGTTTCGTGCAGTTAAACGGATCTGCAGGAATACCTGTGGGCGCGGTTAAAGGTATGACTCCGGGTTGGTTTAACAAGTCTGATGTCGTTTCAACACGTTTTAAACAAGGACACAACGTACAGCTCGAGTATGAATCCGGCATTACAGTTAGCGGTCAGGTTAAGAGTTTGAATGTCGATCACCGTGGCCAACTGACGAGCATAACTTTGCGACAAGCCCATGTGCAGCTTGGGAATCGCCAATTGATTGATACGAATTTGAACGAGTACGACTTGTTTGTTGCAGACTATGTTGAGAGTTTATCACCAGCTGAATGAGGTTTTTCATGAATGTACGCGCTGTAGTTATGATTTTGACGCTGATGTTTTCACACGCCGCTTTTTCGTCGGAGCTAGATACTTGCATTAAGACGGTGCTCTCGCGCCCGAAGCTTTTCCGTCTGGAAAAAGAAGAAAGCATTAAAAACTGCGTCGAACTCAACAAAGCGAAGATCGATCAGAACACCTGCTTTTCAAAAGTTAAAAATTTAAAAACCTGGGTGCATTCGACACAGTTGCAAACACAAATGACGGCCACTTGCTTTTATGACACTCAACAGTTTAAGTCGGTGGCCAGCTGCACACAAGCGGCGCGAAATTTTGCGTTTGCGAGCGACCATGACGAGGCTATTTTTTACTGCTATCAAATATTTCAAGAAAATCTCAGTCAAAACCAGTGTATCGACCTCGCCGATAAAATGATTTTTCCACTTAAAAAAGATTATCTAAAACGCCACTGTTTGCAGAATTAGCATAATGATGGCGCAGCAATGCAACTTTTAATTACGGAGTAAAACTACGTTTTTCTGTGGAACCATTAACAGAGCGCCGGCCGGCAGCATTTGTTGGCGATTAATCGAAGCCCAATTCAGGTGCGGGTTCATCTGTTTTAGGCGAGTCACGCTGCCATCAAACCACTTCAAAACCTGAGATTTCTTTTTGTTATTTTTTAAACGCACTTCTTTGTAAGCCAGCACCGGCGCTTTGACAAGATCGTCACCGAACAAGTCATTCGCGCGTCTTTCAACTTGCATTACCGCCAAGAAACAGGCGTAGAAATTTTTCGAAGCAAAACCCCAAGATGGAGTCGGACTGTCGGACTCAATCAATTCTTCAATACGAATGGCATCATTACGCTTCAGCATACGCTTAACGCCACCTAAACCGTGATTATAAGCTGTAATTGCTAAAGGCCATGACTTCAGTTTCTTATGATTAGTTTTTAGAATTTCAGCTGCCAGTTTGGTCGCATAGATCGGATGATTTCGTTTATCATATGTCGCAGTTATATAACCTTTTTGTCGGGCTACATTCGGCATGATTTGCCAAAGCCCGCTGGCTCCGACTTTTGACTGCGCGTAAATATTAAACGAGCTTTCCACGTAAACAATACGAGTCAGTTCGATCGGCAAACCTTCTTGTCTGAAAATAGCTTCCATTTGCTTCAGGTATTTGCCGGACAAATAAAAGGCTTTTCGCATTCGGTCACGTAAACCCATCTGCAATCTAACTTGCCTCGGATTTTTAATGTTATGCTGGGCTAGAATTAAATTTTTCTTTGTCGTGACACGATTCTTAATCTGCATTTTCTTTTCATTTGCGGTCAGACGGCTATTTTCAAAAATATCGGTTACGTCGATTTCTCCCAAAACTACGCTCGGGTTATCAACTAAGTGAAATACACCTTGGGTCGTTGAATACTGCGAATAAATTTTAACCCAGAAGTCGACGCGCTTACGCATCTCACGAGAAATCTTAAATTGCGAGTTCTCAGGCAACGTTGATTCAAACGGCGTAATCAACGCAAAACAGTTCAATGAAATAAATAACGACACAATTGCAAATAACTTCACTCCACTATTGTAAGCTGCTTAATACGATTTGATCAAAAGCTTCTCGCACCTGGGCCTCTTCACGTGGACCATTGTAGAGGAAGGTGAAGGTCAGCACTTCACCGTCACGTCGTCCGGCGTAGCCGGCTAAAGCCACAACTCCACTGAGGTAACCTGTTTTGGCTCGAACCCAGCCTTCAGCCGGGCCGTCTTTGAATCTTTTTTTCAATGTCCCATCGATGCCGGCAATCGGTAGTGATTCCGTAAATGTTGTAAAAATTGAAAAATCATTTTTAATTTCACGTAAAACACGATTCATCGAATGAGCCGAAATTGAATTGTCACGTGTCAGCCCTGATGGATTTACAATTTTAATTTGTTTTTCATCAAGACCAATTTTCTTAAGTTCGGCTTGAATGCCCTGAACACCGCGTGCCAGGCTGGCTTCCGCCTTCATTTCTTCTGCTGCAATATTTTTTGTCAGCATTTCGGCGACAAAATTATTCGAGAATTTATTCATGTCGGCCATGATATAAGCGAAATTTTTACTTTCATAGACGGCCACTTGCTCGGCATTCTCCGGCACAGCTCCGGTGCGTACTTTGCCATCAACTGAGATTCCCCGCTGCGAAAGAAAAAACTTCAGATTCGTACCCGACCAAAGGTCAGGGGTGTCGACATTTTTGAAAATAGCTTTTTCCGGTGCGCCCATTGCAATTTCTCCGGAAACGGTAATTAAGCGCTCCGTATTCGAAATTTGAACAGACAATTCCTTTTTGACATTGCCGCTGACTGTTGTGGTGTTGTTGACCAAATCAAAGTACCTGTTTTCAGGGTCTACCACCACGCGAGCTTTTTGCTGAGCCCCTGTCGGTTTGATGAAAATATTGACGGAATTCCAGTTGAAGCTCATCGCCCCGACCGGCGCATCGTAAGCCCGATCGACGCGCGTCGATTCGCGACTTTCATCAAAACGCACACGGTCAAATAGCGTGTCATCCACAATGATGTCGCCTTTAATAGTTTTGATTCCGGCTCTTGAAAACTCGTTCACCAAAAACCACATGTTCTCAGAAACAAAAGACGGGTCCCCACCGCCTTTGAGATAAATATTTTTTCCATCCCAAAAAAGTTTGGTGTAGAAATGATGGCTGGCGGTCAGTCTTTTTAAGATGGCGTAGCTGGTTAGAATTTTTGAAATTGAGGCTGGAATTTTCTGCGTGTTTTCATTCAGAGCGTAAACAGATTTATCATCATTCAAAATTTCGAGGCTGACATGACTTGTCTCTATTTTATAGCGCCTTAAAATCGTTTCAACTGAAGCATTAGACAGCTTACCCGTGTTGAACTTTGTCATTTTTGCTTCGACTGGACAAAGGCCGATGAGGATGAAGAGAAACAAGACCACTGTTTGTGTTTTCATTAATTGAGATTTCATTTTCAAGAGTATAGCGTCAGAATACTTCTATGAAAAGAAAAGATTGGTTTGTCGTCGCGCTATTTCTGATTCTGACAATCGCTATCGACCAACTGACAAAGTTGTGGGCCGAGGGTCGTCCTGAAGAAACTTATGGGCTTTTTAAATTTATTCTGGTTCATAATCACGGTGCAATGCTGGGCTTATTTTCAGATTTGCCGGCCGTACTGCGTATTGTGACTTTAGCGACCAGCGGTGTTTTCATTTTGTGTATTTACTCTTTAATTCAATACATCATCCCGGGCCGTTTGATGAGTCTTCGGATTAGTCTATCTATTTTGGTCGGCGGTATTCTGGGTAACGTCTTAGACCGCATTGTTTACGGCTACGTGATCGACTTCATTGCAATTGTTTACGGCGACTGGCATTCAGCTATTTGGAATGTGGCCGATATGATTCAATGGGTAGGCTACGCGCTGATGGTTTATGCTTTGATCAAACATAGCGAAAGATTGTGGCCCGATCAAAATGAACGCAAAGGGTTCTGGGTCAATCGTAAATTTCAAATTAAGCATTCGTTACTTTTTACCGTCACCGGTTTGTTTTTAACATTGGTGAGCATGGTTTTTGCCTATACG
>JANPAD010000341.1:0-2153 GCA_031429735.1 Bdellovibrio sp.
GATGATCAAAATCTTTTTAATACTGTTATTGCGAGGCATTTAGAGTCCTAACTTGTTATCGTTGGTGTAAATTTGCTCGGGTCTGACATGTTTATACTGTTCAAATTTATAACGCATTTTATTGAGCCGCAGAAGCAGGTCTTCAAGATTCAGATCACGATTAGCACGAATTAATTTCAGTTCACTCTGAATAAATTTTTGTGAGCTCTCCGGATGAAAACAGAAGCTGTTTAAAAAGAAATTTTGTTTGTCGATTTCGACAATGCGAGCCTGAAAATATTCTTTACTGTCGAATCCAAAAATAAAATGACTGGTGTTAATGCTAAGCTTATCACCGCTGACTAAATTTTTTGCGACAATCTGGTTGTCTTTGGTTTTGACATACTCAAACAGTAGATGTTGATGCGTCGTTTGTAAAATGCGGATGGTTTCGCGGTCTTCATCGACCAAGCGCAATCCGCGCTGCTCAGAGCAAACAATAACCGGGGTTTTCATGTAACCACGCAACGGTCGTGTTAAAAAATACCACTCATAAAACTGGTGCATGCGTAGATTAAAGTTCGGACGGTTTTCATCTAACGTACCCGTATTGCCGAAAAACTCTGCTTTGGCGGTTTTGAGCTCATCCGCAAATTCAACTGTCGTAAAGTGACCGATCAGTTTTTGCAGACTGTCTCTGAGGATCTCATAAGTCATGATGAAGCTCCGCCTCGTTGGGATTAGATCTGTGCATTTGGTTAACGAAGTAATCAAATAGTCGCGTGGCCTCATGCGGGCCCGGATGACTTTCAGGGTGATATTGTATACCGAGACAGTTCAGTTTTTCCGAGAAAAAACCGGCCACGGTTTGATCGTTCAAATTACGGTGTGTGATGACCACGTCAAGCGGCAAAGTCTTTTCATCAACTGCGTAACCGTGGTTTTGACTGGACATGTAAATTTGTTTTAAGAGTTCATCGCGAATCGGATGATTGGCACCGCGATGACCGAATTTAAGCCGGTAGGTCTTTGCACCCAAAGCCAACGCTAAAACTTGGTGTCCCATACAGATTCCGAAAACCGGAATCCGGCCGAGAAAGTGGCGAACGGTTTGCGGAGCTTCCTGAACTGCGGACGGATCGCCCGGACCGTTGGTGAGCATCAGTGAATCCGGCTTCCAGTCTTCAATGGCCTGAACTTTGGCTCGCGACGGAAAAACTCGAATTTGCGAGCAGCGTTGAACCAGCTCACGTAAAATATTTTCTTTTGCTCCGAAATCGAGGACAGCAACACGGGGACCTTTCGGATTTTGGCCCGGTAAATCTTTGATTTCCTGACGTGAGGCTAAGTGCACCCAGTCCGCATCAAGGGTTTTTTGCTTTTTAATAAGGGTCAAAGACTTTTCGCGGGCCTGCTCAAGATTCTCTGCGGCAACCAAGGCTCCCCAAGGTGTGCCTTGTGAGCGGAGCTTAAGTACAAGACGTCGTGTGTCCACTTCTGTCATGACCGGAACCTGATGTTCAACTAATCTTTGCACCCACGAACTTTCACGGGGCGTGTTTTGCATTTGAACGCAGACAAAGCCTTGAATCCAAAGCTTGTCGGATTCCCAGAATTTTCGGTGAGCGCCGTAATTCCCCTGCATCGGGGCCGTCATGACAATAATTTGCGAAAAATAAGAAGGGTCTGTCGCAATTTCTTCATAGCCGGAATGACTGGTGTTAAAAACAACTTCGCCGGCTTTTTCAGGAAATGACTTTTGTTGCTCGACTTGCACGCCCTCGTACCCATCACCGTCTTCGAGCACTAGATAACATCGATTCATAAGCTTCCCTTAGTTAGATTCAAAAAGGCCGCGAATAAGTGCTTCGCGAAGAAACACTCCATTTTCGACCTGTTTTAAAATAGCGCATCGTGGATCATTTAAAATTTCAGTTTCAATTTCAATTCCGTAATTAATCGGACCGGGATGCATAATGATGGCATCCGCTTTTAGATTCTTCAGCTTCAATAAATTGAGTCCGAAGCTTTCACGGTAGTCTTCGATCATGAAAATGTTTTCATTGTCGTGACGTTCTTTTTGCACCCGGAGTGCGATAACGGCATCAGCCCACAACAGAGCCTCACTCAGCTGACTAAAGGTCTGCGCGCCTTGTGCATCGGGCGGCAACAAC
>JANPAD010000342.1:0-4831 GCA_031429735.1 Bdellovibrio sp.
CAATTCCTAAAGCCAACCTTCTATAAATATGCAGACGAAATGAAGACTGAAAATGCTGATATAAATAATAGACCAACCAGAAAGAATCAGTATAGCCGTCGCCATTAACTCCGTAACGGCGTTCCGAATTTTCATAAATCAAGACTGGATTTGCTTTTAATTTTCTTTGGTAACTTTCAGGCCAAACGGTTGAAACTTTATATTCGATGAGTTTTGCTAAGCCCTCTGACAACCACGTTTCCTCATTTTTATTGAATTGACTGCGGTAAACGTGAGTAAATTCATGAACTAAAGATAATAAAATACCCACGCTGCTTTGCGTAGGTAGAATTGAGATCCTATTCTGTTTTAAGTGATAATATCCGTTGTAGCCTTTGTAGTTTTCAAAATTAACATCAACATTTTTTGTTATACAGAGCTGCATTTGGCACATCAAAGTCAAGGCGCGCGTCGATTCCAATTTATCGATCACCATTTGCTCCTCTGCATATACTTTTACAGACGAGCAAATGGTTATCATTAAAAGAAAATATATCTTAATGCATTTAAACACTTATAACTCAATTCCAGTCATAACCGATGGTACATAATCCGAACGGAGCTATCTTTTTATCTTCACCTAAACCTACGCATCGACCTTCAGAGTTAGCAATCGACCTGTAAAGAACTATGCCCGGGCGGTACTGGCGAAATTCTGCACGTACGCCTACATTAACAAAATACAATTTCAATCCCGTCGCGGCCATTTCAACAGTTATGTATGAAATGCCATCTATTTCCAAACCTAAACTTTTGTTTCCTAGCAAGGGCCCCATATCATCTACCAAATGTTTAAAGTTGTAGCCGCAAGAAATACAACCGGCTTTTTGTTCGCCAGCTGCGACACGAAATATAAATCCGTGTTGAAACTCACCGATTTTATAAATAATCTGACCACCAGACTGGCCTGCTTGAACTAATGTAGGCGGTCTACCTTGGCTATCTTCAAAAATTTTCTGCAATACTTCGACCGGTGATAAATCGGGGTTTGAAGCAACAAGCTGTTGTATTTCAAATGCTCCATCACCGGTACCGCCACCCGAACTGTTACCATCTTTGGCGTGAGCCAATGCATTTTCCGCCGACAGTTGTAAAACCATTAGACAGCTAACTGCGATAGTTTTGATTAGACCTTGTTTCATATGCGCTCCTCTTTCATTTAGTCATCATTGCAATCTGTGTGCTTTGATGAGTTGTTATTGTTTCTTAAATCAAAATAACGCATAGAGTAATTTTATTCCACATACTTATTGTTAAATTATTAAATATTATTTACTATTTTATTAAAATGAAGTCTGTTTTTTTAGCTCTAGAATACCGTAAGTACTTAAAATCATATGTAAAAAACCAAAGTCAAAGACGCGGTTTTTTAACGCAAATTTCGAAGGCTATCAGCTGCCAAAATAGCTATTTAACCAGGGTTTTAGGCGAAGAAGTGCACCTCACCCCTGACCAAGCCTACTCGCTGACCGTGTTTTTCAAATTCACCGATTCTGAAACCCAGTACTTCTTAAAACTGGTCGACTACGAGCGGGCTGGCTCCCCAGCCCTGCGCCAACGCTTAAAAGCAGAACTTGAAGCATTACGAAACGAACAAGAAAACCTGTCTAAGCGCTACGCCGCCAGTGAATTGAAAGATCTTGAAAAGATCATGACGTATTATTCGTCGTGGTACTGGGCCGCAATTCACATTTTAACCGACATACCGAATTTTCAAAAACCCAGTGAAATTGCGAAGCGCTTAAGTCTTGACGAAAAATTTGTACGGGAGTGCCTTTCTACACTCGAAAAATTTGATCTAGTCAAAAGAGTCGACGATCAGCACTGGAAAATCAGTTCAACACCCATGCACTTACCGAAAACCTCTCCGATGATTTCAAAATTACACCACAACTGGCGTACTCAAGCCGTAACCGATTGCGAAAACCCCAACAGTGACGGTTTACATTTTTCGATTTTACAAACTGTGAGCCATGAAGATATACCGGTTATTAAACAACTTATATTAGAGAGCATCGATAAATACCGATCGGTAGCGGGCCCCTCAAAGGCAGAAGATCTGATTTGTTTTAGTATCGACTTTTTTCGCGTCTAAGCCTGCAAATTTGAAAGAAAAAATGGTCTTTTGGGAGGCCCTAAGCAAGAGGGCAAAACTACTTAAAACCAACCTAGAACACTATGCGGATAGACGTGCTGCTTAAAGTCACTTTAGGGTTGCAACCTTAAAGTTAGTTCGAGAGGATTCGAGCATGTTAAAATCAAAAACACCAATTTTGACAATATTTTCGATACTAACGGTTTGGTTGACGATCATCGCACCTGTTACAGCCAGCGCCGACATTTCTTTGCGTGACTGGCTTGATACGCCGTTTAACGAATGTTTGAATGCGAAAGTAGAAAACTTATTTCAGGCCGACGACAACGTGAAGATCACTTTCTTGCAGTACACTGTGCAGAACAGACCGCAACCATTGACGACTGTTGACGCCAGATTTTTGATTCGTAATATTTCGCTCAACAAGGCTCGCGCTGTTCAAGTGGAACTTGCGGCTTTTCAAGATTACAACTGGCACCCTTTCCCCGTGGATAATTTTTATTTGGGATACAGAACTGAGCAAATGAATCCAATGGCTTTGATTCGTTCGTTAAGTACAGTCGATTCATTTGCAGACGTAATGATCGATCTTACAAGTTGCATTAACCTGGACACTCACTAGTTAAATTACTCTCTCAGACTCTCAACATATTCTACAAATTCAGCTTCAGTCATATCACTATTTTGCGTCGTTTTAAAAGGTTAGGCTCCTAATGCCCGAACTTCCAGAAGTTGAAATTGTGGTCCGCAATTTAAGTGAAATGATGGGGCCATCGGCCACGGTACAAGAGTGGTTTTTTTACCGCGCAGATTTGCGTATGGTGCTGCCGAAAGCTCACGGCTAAGACAGATTAACACCCTATTTTGTATTCGTGCAAAGTATCCCCCGCCCGTTCCGAATCAATTTTCACCAATTTTTAGTCTGAATCCTTGGGTTACGGGCCGGTGGAGCCACCGGCGGCTCTGTTAAAAATTACAGGCGAAAACGCAAGAATAACGGCTGTCATTTTAAATCCCCTTGAATATCTATTCGATAGCTAAGCAAACCACATCAAGCATTAAAATAAAACCAGTAATCCATTGCACCTCGACCAATACATACTTGACCGACTGCTCAGCTGGCACGATAATTTTGAAATCAAAGGAAATAAAGGTCTATGCCCACGCCACTCCAACTTGCATTCGCCGGGTCTAGAAAAGAAGAAGATATCGGGTTAGTACTTCCAGTTTTAATTGAGTGCCAACTTTACGTTGTTGGAAAATTAATTCAAGGAGAGTGGCAGTTTTTCAGTAAAGCCTCCCCGCAACCTGAGCGGTTGTGCATTACAGTCTCTGAGAGCAAAGAAGCACTTGCGAGCTTTAACGTTGAATCTAATGTTGAACTTAAAGAGTTCTCCGGACTTGATCTACTTAAAGAAATGCCTAAGGGCCAAGAAATCGTTGTTTGCTATGATGATGGCGGAGACTATATCAGTCACGACCACATTGATTGGTATTGCTCAACGCTAACTGAAGCTGGCCTATTTTAAAAATTGGAGTTCGCTCTGAAACTTTCTGATCTTCCCGCATGGTCAATGATAACTATCGCAACGATTGTATGTGGATCGTTCGCAGCGCTTTTTTACGCAAATAGAAATGCAAAAAAGATTGATAGCGTCTATTTGCAACTTATTTCGAAATTGGGATTTAAGCTTATAGCTGAGTCGAACGAAAGATCCGGAAGTCTTTTCACATCGATTAATAGACTTTCAGAAAAGTATGGCGAGCTTGTGAGTCTAGACCAAGTTTTTTCGAATGATCTCGCTCAACAAGAAACTTTAAGTTTCGAAGCAGTTTCAAAATCTTGGGTGCCCAGAGACCGAACCTATTCTTATGACAATTGGCGCGGCCTTTTAGCTAAGCGCAAGTTGAACCAACCGGCCGCTACTAAACTTATTTGGTTAACTCCCCTTTTCCAGATCCACTTTGCTTCAATTGCAATCGGCGTAGCCCTTCTCTGCGGCACGTTTTTAGGTGCCCAGTTTTACCTTGATGCCGATCACCTAGCTACGGCTCCCGAAATAAGAAACTTCGCTCTATTGCTTTTTGGAGCAACGCCGGTGCTGGTTCTTATTGGGGTCTACTTGTTCATGGTTATTTTGCCAAAGCAAGAGCGCGCGCGCGCGTTCAAAAGGTTGAAAGAATGTGACCAAAATTTAGTTAAGGCAATTCTCAAAATTGATCAGTCGACTAAATATCTGCGCCTGATGGGGATTCATCTTGAAAAGCAAGAAGTAGAGGTTCTTTTTGAACTCCTTATTGATGATTTTAAAGGGAGTAACGATCAAAGAGCGCAAGAGCTAATTAGTGCCATTCAATTAATTTCTCCCAATTGATTTTCATCAGGATTGCTTGGTTGGTGAAATTATAAAGTTGGTTAGGAAGGCTATATGTGAGATGAAGCCTGATCAAGTCCGCGCGACAACTCGCGAGTAGTAGCGACTTTAAGTAGTGGCAACTCAGCAGCTCTACCGAAAAACTCAGAATACTCTCTAACTTTTGGGTCATGCTTTGATAGCTCAGATAAATACTCTAGCAGTTTATCGACAGTGAACTTGCTAATTTTGTAGTTAGTAATCTCGGAAACTCTAGTTTCGGGAGCTTGAATTAACTTCGCCAGGTCTTTGTTTTTCATCCCGGCATGCTCAAAGAAGCTAA
>JANPAD010000343.1:0-2110 GCA_031429735.1 Bdellovibrio sp.
GTCGGGTTCGGTGTGTCAGCAACAACAATGTGGTTTTTGTACCGGTCTCAACCGACTCCTCATGTCATAGGGCAGTGTATGGCTTATTCGCTGACGGGTATTACCCGAAATGTTCCTCCGAATGTAGACTTTCTGCTGTACATGGCGACCGTACCGGTCCCATTTTTTGTTTCAAGCCATCGTGATGTCAAGATGACAGGAGCTTTGATTATGACCGGACTTTTTATAAGCCACATTGTAAACAGAGAGGCTTCAACTTCGGTTTGGTGTTTCTTCGCGGCTTTGTCTAGTTTTTACATTGTTTGGAGTTTTATGGTTCATCGGGAATCAAATTCCGCCTACTTAAAAATTTCGAACTGAATCGGTTTGCAAGCACCGTCATTTGTCTGTTCGTGAGAACAAGCAGTTAAACCGATGACCAGATCCATTTCGGCCCGAAAAATAATTGTGGCATTGGCGCCGGCCAGCGGTGCTTTGATCTGCATTTTTCCGCTGGGACTGACTTCAACATTCATAAAAATGTTAAATGCTGATGGAATTTCTTCTTCGGCGATTGAATAACGAGCTAAGTTTTTGGTTAAGTTTTCTTGGCAGCTGGGATGGTAAGTTAAATGACCGCCCTCAAGATGAAACATTTCCAGGCTGCACGGAGGCATCAGAAGGTCATTTCGTCCTGTCGTATCTTGGATGATAGAGAGCATTTGTCGACTGCGGTTTGAAAACAACCAGTGCCCTTCAGTCAGATAAATTGTATCCGCATAGTCGGCCGATCGGGCTGTTGAAAGACGCTCACGAAAGTCAAAAGCGTTAAAGCAGACCAAATCCGCAACCTGACGGCCGGTGGGCGTCGTCACTTTAAGAAATTGACCTTTCATCACATTAAAAGCTGAGCCGGTCTGTGCTGCTATTTCGAACGTGTTGACGGCTTTTTTATTTGCGGACTTTTGTACGGACAGTTCCATTCGGGATCATTTTCCTTGCCTGAAAATTGGATAGCTTCGCGCTCGTTGCCATACTTAACAACCATCGGATTCAGCGATCCCGCATAGCGCATCTCACGTTCCCGGTTTTTCCGTACGACTTCTTCAAAAAGATCTTCTTCCATCATGTCGGTAAATTGCGAATACATATTAACGACAATTGTAGGCCACGGAAAACGTCGGGCGGCGCGCGTACTATTTGCATGCATTCCAACGGCAAAGACGGCTTCTCCGCCAAAGCTGAGGCAGAAGTTTTTATCATCGGGATGGCTGCTGAATCGAGGGTCCCAGGGCGTGCTCGGGTCAGACAAGGCAGACAACGAGGAAAGTTCGTGCCAAAGAGCAGTTTCAAATTCAGTTTCCGACATTTTTTGCGGTTCCATAAAAATGGCCCAAAAGCTAAGGTACGGCATGTTTTTATTTTTCTGTTCTTCTTTAAAGTACATCAGATCGCGATAAAATTCGTCGGCAAAAATACCGGTTCCGAATCCCGAGTATATACCCACCAGGTACTGATGTTTTTCAACGGATAGAATTGCAGGTACGCAAGGGTAATTTCTTGCTCGAACGGTATTCTGAATCGCTTGATAGGCGAACAGGGCATGATCCGAGTAAGGTGTGTTTGATTCAGTTAGACTTTTCAAGCCCTGTTTATTTCGCTCAGGTCCATAAAGGAAGAGTGAAGGTGAAACCGAACTTGGCATGACAGGATTTAAGTTATAGTCGAATGATTCAAATCGCGTTTGCATATGTAATCCCTTCATTGGTTGTTGCAGTTAAGTCTTTTGTAGCATCCGGTTTTTTTCAGGAACAATCGTTGACCAAATAGAGGACTCATCAAGAATGTTAATGTCCTGGCCATTGGTTTTTTCAAGAATACGGCTGATAGATCGTTGTTTAGCTTCCGCCATGTTTTTCAACCGGACAACTAACACAATGCCGCCTTCTTTAAGATAAAATGCATAGCGATGAGATGCTGACATGGTGCTGCCGATACCCGCCAAAGCGCCGCAACAAGCCCCTAAAACGCTGCCGATGAAGGCGCTCCAAAGTATATTGCTCATTGAAATGTAACGATTTACAGCTTCAAGACCATTTTCGACTGGAAACAGGCCTCGCAAGTCGACAAA
>JANPAD010000344.1:0-1804 GCA_031429735.1 Bdellovibrio sp.
TAATCTTTGTGTCGCGGCATTCGGTGTAGTCCTTGAACTTTTCAGGTGCTATATCTTTTTCTCCGCGTAGTTTCATCATCGACTCTAATAGACCGATGGCCAAGTAGTCCCCTTCGAGCAGTGAATCCCCCTCCATGGCCGCAAACTGAATGGCTTCAAGTTTTTCATGGTAAATGACTTCATCTTGCCGGAATGCATTCAGTAATTCTTCATCTTTGGTCGGAAAATGCATGAATACAAATGTTGGATAGTTTTCTTCGGTATTCAGATAAACCACAGCAATATAATAAAACTTCTGTTGTTTTGTTTCGAAGGATTTAACAAATGTGTGCACCGGCAGGTCTTCAAAGGTTTCACTATCAAGCCAGATTTCATCCGGATCATCTAATGTTTCTTCTAACAAAGATTCGTGTTCTTGATGTTCGACTGTTGAAAAATCTATGCTTGGGCGGTAGTGCTGTTGAAATTTTTCTTCGTATTCTTTGATCGGCACTGAAAAATATCCGAAAAGAGTTTTATCGTTTTCAAAAATCAGACCCTGCTTTTCATCGATGATGATCAGCTCTTTTTCTTGAACTCGTTTTTGTGCTTTCTTTGTCTGTTGCGCCTTGGGCTTAGTTTTCAGAGCCGGTGTTTTTTTGACGCGAATTTTGATGTTCTTACTTTTCTTCGTACCCAATTTTTTGTTCAATTTGCTAGCAACTTTACTCACATCAACTCCGCAATTCTGTAATTGCCTAAATACTAGCTGAATAATTCGGTAAAATCACCACTCTCGATAAATGACAAACAAAGTCAACGTTTCACCATGATTGCAACACTCATTTTTTGAGGCGAGTCTAAGTGAAGAAGGAAGGCCGCTTGTCAAAAGTTGAAGTCTATCTCGATGAAAAACAAATCCAAAATCTGCAGTCAATTCTGGCTCAGTCTGAATTCGGAATTCATGTTCTTTTTGATAACGAACTGATCACCGAAGTTTTCAAAACCGATTACTCTGAAGACGAATTTTTTGAAGTCGATAACCTGAAGCAAATTCAGGATAATCTGATTCAACTCCTGCAATGCAAATCGCTTCTTGAAAAGCGCAGCTACATTGAGTCTTTAAGCGATCTCGACCGTCACCGCATTGTACGTGCCTACTTCTATATTATCGAAAACAACCTCAGAACCGCCCAAAAACTGCCCCACTAAAGCCTGTCCCATCTTAAACCGATAAGTTAACCATGACACTCCGGTTACTGATAGCCTGTTTTATTCTAATTCAATCCCTTGTGGTTAAGGCCGAATACCGTGTGTTTTCTATTGTGATCACCAATGAAAAAACACAAGTCACCAAGCAAATCGAAACCACTCTTGATCCGGATCAATTCGTGACCCTTTACCCGCTGAACCAAGGCGAAAGAATCTCATACGTCGACACCTGGAAATGCTTCGGACGCACGGACTTCTTCAAAAATCATTGCGTGAAGCCTTCAACAGTCAGTCAACTCGACCAAAAGCCAGCGTCCGATACAAGCCAAAGCCCAGAAGTTCCGCGCACGCCTTAATTCTTCACTTCAACGAATCTAATTTTGATACACTTTTAGATATGGCAGATGCAATACAAGGGAAACGTAATTCCCAAACATATCTACGACAAGTTCAGCAGGAAAAAGCTCAGTACAAACGCCAGTTAGCTGAGGCTCAACGTAACGACATCAAATCCGTTCGCGATTACTATGCTGATCAAAATAAACAGCTCGAAACCGAAGCGCAAGCCGCGGTCGTCGACATCAAAGATGAGGCTCGGCAAGCTGCCGAAGCG
>JANPAD010000345.1:0-2780 GCA_031429735.1 Bdellovibrio sp.
TGCTTACCGGCGTTGATCAAGTCAGCATCTTCATCGCCTTCAAACGGAAACGGGCCCATACCTAATAGGCCGTTTTCGCTTTGAAACATGACGGATTTTGAAGGCGGGATGTAATTTACAACAAGAGTTGGGATACCGATTCCGAGATTAACGGTGTAGCCGTCTTGAACTTCTTGAGCGATACGCTGAGCGATTTGTTCACGTGTTAATGGCATAATTAAACTTTCTTGCGAACGGTACGTTGTTCGATACGTTTTTCGTGATTTTTTCCTACAAATATTCTTTGCACATAAACGCCCGGTGTATGAATTTGGTCAGGCTCGAGTTCACCGATTTCAACTAGCTCTTCAACTTCAGCCACGGTAATTTTGCCCGCGGTTGCAACCATCGGGTTAAAATTGCGCGCCGTTTTTCTAAAAACGAGGTTTCCGAATTTATCGCCCTTCCAGGCTTTAACAAAAGCGAAATCTCCGACGATACCTTTTTCTAAAACATAGTCGCGGCCATCGAAGTTACGTACTTCTTTGCCAGCCGCGATTTGTGTGCCGACACCTGTCGGAGTGTAGAAAGCGGGAATGCCCGCACCGCCGGCGCGAAGTCGCTCGGCTAATGTGCCTTGAGGACAGAATTCAAGTTCAAGTTCACCCGACATAAATTGTTTTTCGAACGTCGCATTTTCGCCGACGTAGCTGGACATCATTTTTTTAATTTGGCGGGTTTTAAGCAAAAGACCCAGGCCGAAATCATCTACGCCCGCATTGTTAGAAACGCAAGTCAGACCTTTAACGCCTGAATCGCGCAAAGCTTCGATACAGTTTTCAGGAATTCCGCACAGGCCGAACCCGCCAACCAGAAAAGTCATGTTATCGGTTACACCTTGAATTGCAGACTTGGCATCTTGGTAAACTTTATTAGACATAAATTAATTTCTTTCGATGATAAGAGAGACCGCTTCGCCGCCGCCGATACATAAAGTCGCCAAACCGCGGCGTAAGTTATTCGTATGCAGAGAGTAGATCAATGTAGTTAAGGCCCGAGCACCCGATGCGCCGATCGGGTGACCGATTGCAATTGCCCCGCCATGAAGATTGGTTTTTTCAGCAGGAATCTCAAGAGACTTCTGAGCGGCCATCACCACATTCGCGAAAGCTTCATTAATTTCATAATGATCGATTTCAGCAATTTTCAAATTTGCTAATTCAAGAGATTTTTTAATGGCTCCGACCGGCGCCGTTGTAAAGTATTTCGGGTCCTGCGCAAATGTGGCGTACGAAAGTATTGTCGCGAGCGGTTTTAAGCCACGTTTCTTTGCTTCTTCCTCGCTCATTAAAACCAAAGCGGCGGCGCCGTCATTAATTTTAGACGCATTGGCTGCTGTAATGGTGCCTTCTTTATCGAACGCCGGTTTTAAGCCCGGCATTTTCTCAAACATAGCTTTGCCGGGCTCTTCGTCGGTATCAACTGTGACTGCGCCTTTTTTACCTTCGATGACAACCGGGCAGATTTCACTTTTGAATTTTCCGTCAGCAATAGCCTTTTGGGCTTTTTTGTAAGAGTCGATTGCAAAAGCGTCTTGAGCTTCGCGCGAAAAAGAGAATTCGCGTGAACAGATTTCAGCGGCATTGCCCATATGAAAATTATTATAGGGATCCCAAAGACCGTCTTTAATCATGGAGTCAACGATGGACTGTGAACCCATACGGTAGCCTTGACGAGAATTTTCCAATAAGTGTGGAGCAAGAGTCATGTTCTCTTGTCCGCCTGCAATTGCGATATGAGTCGTGCCTAAGCGAATACTATCACTGGCCAACATCACCGCTTTTAAACCTGAGCCACAAACCTTATTGATCGTAAGGCAAGGTGTTGAATTCGAAAGGCCTGCATAAAGAGCCGCTTGGCGAGCCGGTGCTTGACCAACGCCCGCAGTTAAAACTTCACCCATGATGACTTCATTAATGTCGGTCGTTTGAAGGCCGGCTCTTTCAACAGCCGCTTTGATCGCGACAGCGCCTAAGCGTGGAGCGGGTACAGACGAAAATACTCCCTGAAAACTTCCGACCGCGGTACGTGCCGCAGAAACGATAACTACTTTTTGCATAAAAAAATCTCCTTCAGAGTCTTGATTAAATATTTGAAAATAGAGTGCAAACCTTAGCACTGAGTTTTCGCATTGAAAAGCTGTTGACTATTGTACGTGAATCTAACAAAGGTGGTTTATGGCAAAAACTAAAGTAATCAAAAAAGCGACTAAAATTAAAGCAAAACCGGCTAAAGCAGCTAAAGTTGATAAAAAAGATGACAAAAAGGTAACTAAAAAGCCTCTTGTTAAGGCAGCTTTGAACACGCTGCAAAAAGCCAAAAAAGTTTTAAGCGGTGCGCTGACGAAAAAAGCGGATGTTAAGGCTGAAAAAGCACCGGTGAAAGCCGACCCTAAGGCTTTAAAAAATAACGCGAAAGCTCAGGCGAAGCCGGTTGAGAAGTCCGCTGAAAAAGCGACGGCAGTTAAAACCCCTAAGGCTGATGCTAAACTTAAAGGCAAATCCAAAAAAACCGAAAAAAAACCGGAAGACGATTTTGAAGATGACATCATTGGCGACGACTTCGGCGAAAGCGAAATCGCAGAATACGAAGAAGATTTAAAAGCCGTTGAAGACGACGAAGATGATACGGCTCTTGAGCTTGATGAAGAAGACGAAGAAGACAAAAAAGACGAAGAAGTTTACCTGACCGATTCTGAAGGCCGTAGACTTTGCAAAGTTCGCGATTGCGATCAAGCAGCG
>JANPAD010000346.1:0-8297 GCA_031429735.1 Bdellovibrio sp.
GGTATAAAGAAAAAATGAGCCGAGGTCATATTAGTTATCTCCTAGTAAAAAAACAGTCGATTTCGAAATGGCAACTTTTATCCCAACAGTGATCATCCACAAAGACCACAAAATAAAACCAACCATTGTGACTTTATCAAGATTCCCAAAGGAATATCCTAAAGCCGTTACCAAGTGCTCACTTAGACCTGCAAATAGTGTAAAGGCAGAAACGTAACCTAAATACCGTGTCACTTTATGTTCCTTAATAATAGCGCCCACCAGAAGCACAGTCCAAGCAGCCATTGTTATTTGGCCTAAGTGCTCGCCAAGGCCGATACCTAGAAATGAGTTTTGAATATCGAAAACTACTTCAAGGCTTTTTTTAATTGCTAAATCCGAACTGCCTACATAAGCGCGTGAAAGAAATGGAACCAAAAAAGTCCACCTTAATAGCGCAATCATTTGGACTAATCCTGAAACCAAGCCCAATGTAAAAATGGCTTGTCCATTTTGAAGACCTTTTATTTGCTTCATTTGAAACACAGCCCCCAAAAAGAAAACGATCGACATAGCATAGGCGTACCAAGTCCAAATCAAAAGGGAGCCGCCCTCAACAAATCGGGTCATGACCACGCCTGCGTTTTCACGTAAAATATCGGGGTAGCCGAATTTGACTGTCAAAATAGTGAAGGGAATTTGCACGACAATCGGAAATAGCATTAACAGGGCCGCAAGTTGAGTTTGTTTCATAGATTCCACTTTCTTGATTTGAGACCCTTGGTCTGTGCGTTAAGGTGTGTTATGTTCTATATTCAGTATCGTTTAAAAAGGCGCATAAACCCATGACCAAGCACGAAGACTCACAAACAGAAGGCGCAAAAAGCACCATAAGAATTTCTAATACCATTATTGGTGGGCTAGGGTACTTACTGCAGGCCATGGGTTTTAAACCCGAGCAAATTTTTGCTCAAACAAATGTGACCCCGGACAATTTAAGGGACACTGATGGCGCCGTTGACGAACCGACCTATGACCGTATTTTTCAAAACGGAGTCGAGTTAACCGGCAATGCCCATTTGGGGTTGCACTTAGGATCACAACTCACCTTGCAGCAACTGGGAGTTTTGGGTTATCTGCTGATGAACTCTGACAGTTTCATGCAAGCCTTAAAAGCCTATGAAAATTTTCAAAGTGCCATTGGGGACTCGATTGTGTTGAAAACTTCAATTCAGGGATCTAAGGCGCGAATTGCATTTCAGATTTATGGCGGCGAATTAACGGGAAGACACAGGCTTGAGTCATTTTTTTCATCTTTACCTGCAGCCTGCAAAGAGCTGACAGGCAGAGAATTGCAGTATACACGTATAGGTTCGGTGTACGGTGCGGCCAACCCTGAAGCCGAATACAAAAAGTTTTTTAAAATTATACCTGAAAAATCGTCAGAAAATTATGTCGAGTTCAATGCCGAGTATTTGAATTTACTGATCATCAATTCCGTTCCTGAACTGACACCGGTTTTTGAAGGACAGCTTCAAGAAAAGTTGAACCGCCTAGATAACTCTTCATTTTCAAAAAAACTAAAACGTGAAATTTCACGCCGCATTGGTCAAGAAAAAATGGAATCCTTAGAGTCCATGAGTTCGTTTTTTAATATGTCGGATCGTGCCTTGCAAATGAAGCTCGAACAGGAAAATACATCATTTCGCGAAATTCATGAATCTTGTCAGTCAGAGTTTGCAATCCGTTTTTTAAAAAGCGGCAGCAGTACCGCTGAAATTGCATATGCCCTGGGTTTTTCTGAGCCTTCCGCTTTTCAGCGGGCCTTCAAGCGATGGACAGGCCAAACGCCTGGGCAGTTTCGCCAGAGCTAAATTTTTTTAGCCTGATTAAAATTCCACCTGGCCGCATTTTCAAGTCCGGTCTCTAAACGTGTGGCTTCAACTTTAAAGGCTTTTCTGAATTTAGAATCATCCACTAAATAGTCCACTTCAAAAAAAGAGTGGAGCTCGAGCAATTCAGCCACATCTGGAATAAATAATCCTAAAGCACGTATTTCAATGCGACTTAATTTTTTGGTTGTGTACTGCGTTTTCAGTATTCCTGCGGCCGTGTCGAAAATTTGTTTTACTGTATAGTTAGACTCGCTTGGTACATTCCATACTTCGCCTGAATTGAAATGAGACTGCGTGCCGACCAACGCTAAGCTTGCACCAAAATCATTAATATAGGTCACGGCGTGTTTTTTATTGAGATCACCCATATAGTTAACTGCTTTTCGGTTCATCAACGCATTAAAAAACCGGTCGCCCAGCATAGAATTTTTAACATGAGGACCGTAGAAATCAGAGGCACGTAAAATATTAACATTAAGTAGGCCCTGCTTTGCTAAGGTCATCAAGCTCAGGTGCATAGCGGCCCTTGTTTCGCCTTTTTTTCCCAACGGATTAAATACAGAATTTTCTGTTATTATTTCTTTCGGCGCACCGAACATATAAAGATTTTCAGCAACAACTAGCTTTGCCTTTTTTTGCTGGGATATTTTAACGACAGCCTCTTGCAGTGTCGGAAAAAGTTCTTTCCATTTTGAATAAGGAGGTTGACTGCATTGATAGATGCTTTCAATCTCAGGCAAAGCGGCTATCGCTGCCTCTGTCTGTAAGACATCTAATTTTAGATGTCTTACTCCTGCGATATTTGCCCCTTGGCCACTACGGTCCAAAACCAAAACTTTTTTATTCAGTCGCGCAAGCGCTTCCGCGGTCGCTTGTCCTAGTGGGCCTGATCCTATAACGATATGATGTTTCGAGTTCATGAGTTATCTCCTGTGTTGTCCTAATTATCGCCACATTTGTGATGAGCTTGTATGACCGCTTATGCATAAGCCCTGACATTTTCTGAAAAAATATAAATTCTTATTTTGTCATAAACTCTGCGGCTACGGTCATTCGTAAATTTTGTTATTCGGGCGATAGTAGTTTCATCAGCAACTAACAAAGGAAGTAAACTATGAAACTGGCAAACCTAAAAGCAACCGTAGGATTTATCATGATCAGTCTGGCACTGATGCCAGTGGCGCAAGCTGGGGATCTGTTTTTGAACTTCTTCCGCAACCCATCGATAGGAGTAGAGTATCGTATTAAGTACATTTCGACTCACACGGGTCTTTACACAACAGCTATTTCCAAAGATGAAAATGATAACTACGTCAGTACTGAATTTATTCGGACCGGTATTTCGATCTGGCCTACGAAAAATATTTACGTTTCCGTTTCACATCTGTATGGACTTACGCGCGACTGGAAAGATAAAACTGGCAGCATTTACGATGCCGGTGTTGAGTTTTTGGTTTGGGACGAAAGAGTGGCGCTTCGCTTGGGCATTGGAGTCATTCCTTCCAATGAATATGGCACAAAAGTGAACCCAACACCTGGGATTGGATTGCGAATTCCATTATAGCTTGCATTAGTGAGTCAGGTCTTTTGAAATCTGCCGACCCTACTTTTTTATTTTTGACAGAGCCCGTTCAGTAAGTTGTCAGATAATAGCTGTGAAACTTTAACCGCATCGTCAGCATCTTTTATTGAGTCTGAAAAAAAACCATTTAACACTAGTTCTGAGAACCCATGTATCGATGACCATATAACAGTTGTTGCCTGCTGAATCGGAATTTTTCGAAACTGGCCGCTTTCGATGAGTTCAAGAGCCAACGATTGCATTTCAAGAAACGAGGCTGCTGCCGCCTGCTCAAAGCGTCCTTGAATTAAACCGCGAGCTTCATTTGAAAACATCAACCGAAAGTGAATAGGATGCGACAAAGCAAAACGAATATACGCCTCTATCTGAGCGCGAAAAGCTTCTAATAAATTTTTACCCTCCCCTTCGCGAGCGACTTTTAAATAGTCTTTAAAGGTAACAAAACCACGCTCGGCAACAACGGCAAGGATTTCGTCTCTTCCGGCAAAGTGTCTGTAGGCGGCCGCATGCGAAACACCCGCCAATTTTGAAATATCGCGAATTGAGAACGCTGTCGACCGTGTGCTTTCAATCAATTCGAGCGTTGCCTTTATGAGTGTTTCCGGCAAATTTCCATGATGATATGATTTCTTCTTTTTAATACTGCTTTTCTTCATTTATTATTCCTTTAATGACTATACCTTGGTTTAAAGCGACCTTCAAGAATTATGTTTACACCGTAAACATTTAATGTTACTGTTGTAAACATTAGGAGTCACTCTCATGAAAAACGCACTTAGACGAATTGCCAAAGAACTTTCACTTGTAAAGTCAGCTCAGCCGCTTGAGTTTTACGGTGGCCTGATCTTTCTGGCCGGGCTCGCACTTATCATTCCCCTTATTTTCTTGGCCCCTCATGCGGTCTCTGGCGAAAATGCCTGGATCAAGCCGGCTAAATTCTTTTTCTCGACTGCTCTTTATGTTTGGACGATGGGATGGATTCAATTGAACCTGCCGCGGTTAAAGCCGGATACTTCTATTTGGAAAAATCAACTCAGTTGGTGGATCGTCGGCGGGATGGCCATAGAAAATATGATCATCACCCTGCAGGCCACCCGAGGTGTTCAATCTCACTTTAACCAGACAAGCGTTTTAGACATTGTGCTTTACGCAATAATGGGTGTTTTTGCAGTCGCCCAAATTCCCGCAGCTTTCGTCATTTTACGAAAATTTATGAAAATGGAAACTAAATCAAATCTAATTTTAGGCATCGAGCTTGGCTTGATGGCATTTATTTTAGGAGGCTTCGAGGGTGTTTACCTATCAGCGCAGAGAGGCCATACAGTCGGCGCGACTGACGGTGGTGCGGGGCTGCCACTTGTGAATTGGAGCCTTCAGCATGGTGACCTTCGCATCGCTCACTTTGTACTTTTGCATGGCTTACAAATACTTCCACTCTTGGCAATTATGCTCGGGCAACACCCCCGATCACCGCTCATATTGAAAGTTAGTTTTGCAGCAATAGTCGCGATCTCAGTTGGTCTTTTTATTCAGGCTTTTCTCGGCTATTCGGTCGCATCATTATTTTAATTTTTTTAAAGGAGCCTTCTATGAATCTTGAAATTCTTTTTTCGATCGCCAATTTTACCGCCATCAGCGGGTGGATCATGTTAATTTTTTTTCCGAATAAGACGGCGACGCATCGCTTGGTTCACAGCGGAGTCCTCAGTCTAATTTTAGCTGTGGCTTACTCGGCTTTACTTTTTCCTATTTTTTTTACGTCAGCCGGAGGATTTTCAACTCTTGCTGCAGTAAAACAGCTGTTTGAAAATGATCAACTTTTATTAGCAGGATGGGTTCATTACCTGGCCTTCGATTTGTTTATTGGATCCTGGATAGTGCGAAAGGGTTTAATCCTGGGGCTTTCACATTGGTTAGTGATCCCGTGCCTGATTTTGACTTTTTTGTTTGGCCCATTCGGACTTCTGCTCTATTTTATAATTCGTAAAGTCAACCGACCTCTATGAGATGTCATTAGGCCGAACTAATTCTAGTTTGAAACTGACCAGGTTCGAAATGAATAAAAATGGTCTGTGCTCTCTAACTGGAGAAGAATTCCCCAATAGCTCGAAACAATTCTTTGAACCAGTAGTAAATGGGTGACTCTAATCTGAGGGAGAGATCTTGAAGTGTCGCATCTTTTGCTACAAGATATTTAAAATTACGATCGGCCACATCAATAAAACCATGGGGCGTTCCAAGTCCAGGGATTCTCGTTGAAAGTCTATCCACCCCTTCGCTCTCCCCCCATGGATCAAGAGCCGCATCCATCGGAAGAAGCCCCACTTCATCTGTCCAGGCCTCAATGAAAGTCATCTCTCCAGAGTCGTTAAAGGTGAATTCCTCATAGATCTTGACTGGCTTCTTAATGCCTAAATACTCAAACCAAACTCGACAACGACAAAAAGGTTGTACCTTAAAAAAGCGACATTCTCGATGCGTGACCCTTGTAGGATACAGCGTAAGTAGCACATCGAACTTCATCATCCAACGCTTGTAACCCGTAAGCTTCAGCCACGGATACCACTCCCAACGGATCACATTTTCAGAATACTGAGGTGCAGAAACATTCTTGGCATAGGAATCAAGGGTATCAAAATAGTTGAGCCCTTGGGTCGTATAGAAACTTGCTTCAAACTTAGGTTTAAGTTCAGTAGAAAACGCGAATGCAGTCGAACTCTCAGCGGAAAAACCCGCAAATGGGAACAGGACAAGAATTAATAAAAATAAATACTGATTCTTCATGTGAGACAAACATACACCTTGAGAGGAAGTTTGGTCTATGGGCTGAGAAGGTGGCCTCGGGTGTCAATTTGCCCTTTATAATGCTTAGCTATGACTCTTCTCAGTTAGTGGCCGGTCACGAATCGGTCAAGTCTATTAACGATCCCGTTTTGAATTTGTTTTTCTGATCTTTCTACTTTAAATTCCATTAGGCGACCTTTTTATGAAGTCTCAGCTCAGGCAATAAACCAACGGCTTCAACCAACTTAAGAATTCTATCAATGGTAATTTTTTGTAAACTTCCAGATAAAATTCCAGTCACAGCACTTCGTGGAAGTTTAGATTTTTTAGCCAATTCAACATGAGTCAAATCCTGTTTTTGAACTTCTTTTATAACCGCAGCAATAAGTTGTGCCTTAATGACAGCCTCAACTCCTCTGAGTGGAGATATTCCCAATTTTTTAGCGAGATCTAAACCCTTAACTGACTGTTTCACAAAACTCCTTTTAATCTTTGCTTTGCTAACTCAATGTTTTCTTTCGGTGTTTGCTGTGATTTTTTCTGAAATGCATGGATCAACAAAATGTCAGCATGCTTCCGAATAAAATAAACAACTCTGTAAACACCTGAACGATCTTTAAGTCGTAATTCGTGAACACCGCTTCCGATCGAAGGCATTGGCCTTGATAGCGGCATCGACAAATTCACTCCTTCATCAAGCAATGCTAAAGCGTCGGCCAAATCTTCTTTAACGGACACTGGAAAATCTTTTAGTTCTTTTTCACATTGCTTGATTATTGAAAGCACTTGATATGTCTCATATTTAAGACATTTGTGCAAGCTTTAAATTGAAGCCATTAAAAATGTCTCAGTCGAAATTTTATAAAATGTTGAAATTATTGCTCTTTGGATGACAGGGTTTTGTTAACAGGGTGTCGCAACTACTTTGAATTTTTTAATTCGGAATGGAGTTTTAAAATCTCGCTGCCCGCTTCAGACTTAATCAAATAAGCCGGTTTTTCTTTTGAACCATTTCTTCTAAACTCTGTTCCTCGAAATGTTTTAGCGACGGGCTTGAAATAAATCTGCTTTATGGATCCCTTTACAACCCGGCCCATCCAATTCCATTGAATTTTGTCGCCCTTTTGAAATATTTTTTTCATATATTTTTTCTTTCGTTCGGCAATGGCATTACCGACAGGGTAGAAACCGTAAGTTTATACAAACAGGCTCCCAAAAAATTTGCCTTTTCATTTATTTCTTCGTTTTCGATCTTAGCTAATTTTAAGATGGTCTGACATTCCTTTAAGGAGGCGTAAGCTGTTTGGTAATAACGGCGCTTTTCTTTAACGGAGGGCTTCGCGTTTCCTTCTGAAAGATTGAGCGCAATAGAAGATGAAGCACGGGTCAACTGATCACGCAAATTACCTGAGAGTCTTAGCGATTCGGTCTGATGATAAAATTTTTCGGATAATTCGAGAGTTCTAAATGTTTTCATGCTTTTGGGCAATGCAAGAAGTGAAACAGCTTGAAATCGGCTGAATTCAGAATTCAGATTCGAATACTGAATTCTGTTCTGCATTCCGAATACAGTCAGTATTCAGAATCCGGTACTGAATCCAGAAGACCGTTAACCGTCTTCTGGGTACAGTAGCCTTTCGCGCAAGCGAAAGTGGTGGAGAACTCGGACTCCACCGTTAGAAAATGTTCTCCAACTGCCCGTTACACTCACACCGGAATTTAGAACAATTCTAACAACTTACGAAGCTGAACTCAATACCAATAAATCTGGTAACAGCAGTTCTATTGAGCCTCAGTTCGATTGTACTCGGAGGAATTGAATCGGAGTTCAAAATCAGTGGAGGAAAGAGCACTACATGTTTAGTAAGCACTTAGCAAATTCTCAAGGATTAACTAGAAAAGCGGGGCGCACGGGGCGCGTGATTATGACCAACGAAGCCAGAGTCCTTCGTGAGTTAAGAATCCAAGCTGGATTATCAATGAGAAAAGCAGGTGATCTGATTAAGTGTTCAGACTCTTACATCTCGCATATCGAAAATGGCCGCACTGACGTGCCC
>JANPAD010000347.1:0-9572 GCA_031429735.1 Bdellovibrio sp.
ACTACCTTCAGTCCATGAACCATCCGAGTCACGACCTGAATAGTACTCGACACCTTCTTCAAACGTGTAGTCTTCACCCGTCGTTTCATTGACGAGTGTAATTTGCGCCTCAGCCCACTGATTATTTACAGGGGATGACATTCTCAGTTCGACGTTACCGATACTGTCCGGAATATTAAATGATTCTGAAATGCTCGACTTCGGCATTGTAGGGTCCGGAACCGCCATAGACTGAGGCGGACGCCCGCTAATATTCGTCTCAATGAGAATCTTTTGCTTTTGAGTCATTGATAGACTTAACCAAATAAAAAACAACACCGCGACGGCGCCAACCGTAAAAAGAATATTTCTATTTTGGTAGCTGTAAGGATTCGGCTGATTTGCGGCCACACCGACCGCTCCGCGCGTATCCGCCTTTTCGGCGCGTTTAAATGCCGAGTTAATTTCAGATTCTGAAACATATTCTGAAATACTATAGTTGGCCTCTTCAGCACCCGAAATTTCTTCGGAAAGCATAAACGGCGGCGATACGTAGTCTCGCATCGCAACGGTTTCTCCCTGTTTTACGCGCCAATAAAATTCACCCACAACATATACAACCTGAACAACTCCGCGGTTGAAAAGCTTATAGTTACGACTGTTGTAATCAAATTCATTCGTATCGAGCTTCGGGTTTTCAAGACGGTTCGGAATAACTGCTAATCTTTCGGTCAGCGAAAAATGTCCGTCAATTTTTAATATCCAACGATACCCGTTATAAGGATTGTAGAGAAGGTACTCATCCCACACAAAATTATATTCTTTGTCTTCACGTACAACGAAACCGATGATTTTCCATTTAATACCGCGAAGTGTACCGAAACTATTAAGTTCGAAGCAAGGCTGATACTGAACGGCGTTTTCAAATTTACCTATCAATTTAACGATCGGCGAATTGGCGTCCAGAATAGAATTACAATACGCGCATACAACAGTCGTTGAAGAGCCAATTGCGGTCACCGAAAGGGAAGCTCCGCACCCCGGACAACTGAAAACTTTTGGTTTAACGATCTCACCAGCCATCGAATTTCCTGACGCTGCTGAGTTTAAGATCGGCAATTTTAACGATAAATCCTAAGTAGATGCGGTGATTGTCGCCTCTCATGTCGCGTTCAAGGGTACCGAATTGATTGCCGGCCACCTGCCGGAGATCCGCAGACTCAAATTGATCTCCTGCGTGTGCGCGGTAAGGCAGTTCGCCTTCCGCCATAAAAACTTGCGAGCTTTTTAGATCAACAACAATGTATCGTTGGTCGTCAATGTTGACGTCATCTTTTAAAAACCACTTTTTATTCGAAAAATTAGAAACACTTTTTTTAATTTCTTTTGTAAAATAGAACTCGCCCTGGGCTTCGGCCAGCCAGCCTGATTGCCCATCGGCTAAAAGCAGGTGCCATTCGTTCCAGAAACCGTCTTTCCATTTTTTTCGTACTCGGCCGACAATCGTAAATCTGATGTCATTAAATTGCCCGGTCGAGCCGAGCTGCAACGGACTGTTGTCATCTGCCAGTTCAGAAACCTTACCAAGAAGTTCAATTTCGCCTTCGCCACGAAAGACCGAGGCTTGGCAAAATGGACAAACGGCGAACAGGCTTAAGGCCGATTTAAATGAGTTTTCAGCCCCGCAACTGGGGCAATTGAATTTTGTAACCACTATATTTTCTTAAGCATCTCGGTTTTTTTTGCTTCAAACTCGGCCGCTGACAAAATTCCCTTTTCAAAAAGTTGGTGGAGCTTTTCGATGCTCGCAAAAACTTCGTCGCGGTCGGCAACGACAGAGCCCGCAGCCGGTTGATTGAAGCTTTGGGCCATAGCCTGCCCGATAGCCGCACCAACGCCGATATTTGCACCAAGACCGGCTAAACCGCCGCCTTCATTCTGAGCGGCTTTCGTAATAGCTTCGGCTGTTTGAAATTGCGTGTAACGTTTCATATCACCCAACAGCGACATTGAAGATCCTTTATCTAAAAACTCCTGAACATTTTCAGGCAAAGAAAGGTTTTCGATAAAAAATTGGGTCAGCTCTAAACCATAATCAGCAAATTTCTGATTCAAACCCATTTTCAGTTCTTCAGAAAGATTCACTTGGCTGGCGGCCATCTGCAAGAACGGAACTTTGCTGGCGGCCACGACTGCCGTTAAGTTTGACACCAAAATACCTAGAATCTGACCTTCGCAATCAGCAACATGATAGCGGTCCGATGTTCCGCTTAATTTTTTATAGAACAAAACCGGATCTTTAATTTTAAATGCGTAGGTACCGAAAGCGCGAATACGAAGAGCACCCAGTTGTGGGTCGCTCACCGTAATCGGATTCGATGTGCCCCATTTTCGACCGATCTGCTCGCGCAGAGAAAAGAAGTAAACATCAGATTTAAAAGGTGATTCGAATAGTTTGTCCCAGTTCTTTAAATTAGTCAGCACGGGTAAATTTTTAGTTTCCAGCGTGTGCAAACCGGCCTTGAACAAATCGGCAACCTGACCTTCGTTCACAAATAATGCGGCCTGAGATTCACGAACAGTCAGTTGAGCACCGGTTTGAATCTCGCGGTCTTCCATCGGGTAACGAAATGATAACAAATCTTTTTCACTTTCGACCCATTCAATAACATCAATAAATTGCTTTTTTAAAAAACCAAACATGTGCACTCCGTTAAAATTAAATTATGGGATTTGTCGGTGAATAAGTACAACTAATCGTAAAGGGCCCAAAAACGTGTTGCGCCGCTCAAAACTTAATGGTGCTGAGGCAAAGAAGGGTATGGCACCCTTAACTTATTGATTTTATTCAATATTAAAAATTAAGCACTGTTTGCAAGGGCAATTTATTTTTGATAGAAAACTGCGTCGCCAGTCAGCACCTGATGGTCAGTTACCTTAAATTTGCGAAGGCTACGGCAATTTCAGCCGCGACTTTCGCATTATTTAAAATCAGTTGAATGTTGGTTTCAAGGCTGCGCCCGGCTGTTAGCTCTTTGACTTTGCCCAGTAGAAAAGGTGTTGATTCTTTACCTTTGATGCCTTTTTGCTTCATTTCCACGAGCGCTGCATTAATCACGCGCTCCATCTCATTCAAGTCCAAAGAATATTTTTCAGGAACTGGGTTAGCAATCAGCACTCCCCCACGCAATCCTAAATTCCATTTTGCACGCAACACGGCGGCCACTTGTTCGGCTGATTCCATTTTAACATCTGTTTTGTATCCGCTTTGGCGAGTATAAAAAGCCGGTAATTCTTCCGTTTGAAAACCCAGAACCGGCACCCCTTTTGTTTCAAGATATTCAAGCGTCAGGGCAATATCTAAAATAGATTTTGCGCCGGCGCAAATTACGGCCACGTTGGTATTGGCCAACTCTTCAAGATCCGCTGAAATATCCATAGTTGTTTCGGCCCCGCGGTGCACTCCACCGATACCACCTGTTGCAAAAATCGAAATTCCCGCCATTTCGGCTATAATCATCGTGCTTGCCACAGTTGTTGCGCCGTCTTTTTTTAACGCAACAACGACCGGAATATCGCGTCGGCTGACTTTCATAATATTTGGGCCCTTTTTAGCGAAGCTTTCAATTTCTTCACTGCTTAAGCCTGCGCGCAGTTCGCCGTTCAAAATGGCGATGGTGGCCGGCACGGCGCCGAACGCTCTGACTTTAGCTTCCACAGCAAGTGCCGCTTCAAAATTTTGCGGGTACGGCATGCCGTGCGAAATAATAGTGGATTCAAGTGCAACGACAGGTTGGTTTATCTTCAGGGCCGTGCTGACTTCGTGGCTTATTTTAACATTCGTATTCATGAAAAAATTTTAACCGCAGTTAGCTTACTTAGCAATACTCACCCACGCTGCAACAATATAAATTTAAATGGACCTCAAGACTTAGCTGAACACTTTCATTGATTGCCACAGACTTAAAAATAGTCCACACTTCAACAGAATGTAACTTTTTAATTAGGGGCCATATGCAAAATCAAATTTTTACAGCAAGTCGTTTTACGTCTGGTAATTTAATATTTCCTGTACGTATTGAAGTAAATCAGGATCGAGTAACCAGAATAAAACCGAAACTTTTCGGTTCGAACGAAGAAAGCATCACGATTTCCAAGGTTGCTTCTGTAAATATTGAAACAGGTATTATTTGGTCTAACATTCGGATCGATTCAGCGGGCGGCTCAAATCCAATTCTAAGTCACGGGCATAGCAAGGGTGACGCACGCACAATACGTGATTTAATCGAACAACTACAAAAATAATAAATTTGAAAATGACTTAGTGCAATTTATTCGCCGCAAGTTTGGCCGACGGCGAATGAATGCAATTATTTAGAATATTGAACTTTCAAAGTTACACCCGAATACGCCTTGTAAGCTTTCAATGTAATATACCAAACTCCCACACTCGGCACAGACTTGCTGCAGCTTTCGTTGTTACCGGTCTTATAGGGACGGCAATCGTAACTAGAAGCCGTTGGTTTTGTGCCGAACTTAACATAGACATCAACATCACCGCTTCCGCCTGACGTCACAATCGAAAGGTTTTTACTATTTACCGGCACGACGAATGTAAATTGCTTTTCTGAATTGACTGCGCCGGAAAGATTTGTGATGACCGCTCCGTTAGCCAATTGATTTCCAGGCGGCGGGTTAGGAGTCGGCCCAGGCCCTGGCCCAGGAGGCTGTGGCTGTGCCGGAATTAAAAACTGCGTATTGATCAACAAATTCGGAGATCCAGAACCCGCACTCGAAACTTTGCCCGAAATACTTCCGGCAAGCAATGCCGCTTTCACCTGCGCGGGCGTTGCCGTCGGATGGGCCGCTAAATAAAGCGCCGCTACCCCTGCGACATGCGGCGAAGCCATTGAAGTGCCGCTGATTTTATTTGTTGCGGTATTCGAAGTGTACCACGTCGATGTGATATCGCTGCCCGGAGCAAAAACGCTGACGCAGCTGCCGTAGTTTGAAAAATCTGAACGCGCATCGCTTGAGGTGGTACTACCGACGGTAATGGCCAGCGGTACGCGGGCCGGTGATGAATCACACGCCTTCGTATTTTCATTGCCCGCGGCAACCACATAAGTGACTCCGGCCTGAATTGACGCTGCGATGGCATCATCGAGCGCTTGCGAAGCGCCACCGCCGACACTCATGTTAGCCACGGCCGGTTTTATGTGGTTCGCTGTCACCCATTCAACGCCGGCAATTACTTTTGAAACCATTCCCGAACCTTCACAATCAAGAACGCGTACTGCAAAAAGTTTTGCGTTCTTTGCAACTCCGTAGGTTTGACTGCCGACTGTACCCGCCACGTATGTGCCGTGACCGTTACAATCCGTGGCGTTGTTGTCGCTATCGACCATGTCAATGGCGCTGAAAGCACGCCCGCCAAATTGTTGGTGGGTCGTTAAAATACCGGTATCAATAACGTACACGTTTACGGCAGCGCCAAGATCAGGATAATTATAATTTCCATTCAGCGGCCGACTGGCCTGATCAATACGATCTAAACCCCAAGTCGCATTTAATTGAGTGGCCGAATTAATTGTCATGATTTGATCGCGTTCGACGTAGGCCACATTTGAATCAAGACTTAACTGCTGCGCCTCATTTATTGTCATGTGGTAAACGCCGCCATGAAGCACGCGTGAAAATACACGTTCAGGCTGATGCAGTTTATGCCTAGTGGCCACTCGCGAAAGTAGGCCCGTCACCACCGACCGCGCACTAACGCTGGAATTGGCCGTGAAGGCCATTTCGGCCGAGGCCATGGCCACGCTGTTTTTCTTTAAGACCACGATATAGGATTCACGCCCCTCGGCTTGAGCGCTTGGCCCATTTTGGGCACTGACCGTTGTTGAAAGAATTAAAAGAAATAAGTAAATAAAGAAATGACGTTGGATGCTCATCGTTAGCCCTCCTGGCTTTGAAAAGAGTCCAGAAATAGACAAACGTCCTGATAAAAATGGTTAATTAAATTTTAAAAAAATGGAATTTAATGATTAATTTCTAATTTTCGTCTTCATCAGCGGCGTCAGCCCCAGCACCGGAACTGTCCGCTGATGCGGACTCGCCGCTTTGAATGCCGCTCACGACCGGGTTTCGATCGCTGTAATCTAAGCGGGCGTGGTAGAAATAAAATAAGGCTCCATCCCTTAAGTTATTACGTACCCAGGCTATATTATCTTTGCTGACTGCAGGGCAGCCATGCGACCTACCCGCGTGGCCCTCGAAGACGTAAGATGCCCTATGGATAACGATTGTAGACGGAACATTGTTACCCTCAAACCCGTTCGATACCAGTTCAAGACCGTTCATTGTAAGTGCCTCACCGTGTTCTTCACCGTTATAAACTTCCCCGGTGGAAAAAAAACCTAATGGGGTTGATTCGCTATCAACGTGGCTTATGAATGAGCAAGCGTAGCCCGGTTTTTTACTCCCGCAGTCAGTCGTGTAGCTGTGCGCAACCTCGGCTGACCTGACTTCACCTGTTTCTAAGTTGATGACATGCAAACGCTTTAAAGAAGATTTTAAGTTGAGATCAAAAATAGCCATGTAACGCTGTTTAGCGATCGTTGGACCTGTGGTCGTTTTTATTCCGCCCAAATACTGCAAACCCGGACTTTTCAGATTTACACCTGTGTAATTGTATTCTCTCGTTGTCCCGGCGTAGCGGTCAAAAAAATTAAAGGCATCACGTAGCGCTTTTGACGGGATATGAACCCGTGCACCCAAGGATTCACCCGGAACGGTGTAATCTTCAACCACGTCAATCAGCTTCTGCCCCGCATGTGGACCCGACCGGATGACCCGTTCACGTAGCGGCGCTGCGGCGGCTTGAAACGTAAAAATAAAACTGCTTAAAATGACGGTCTGAAGAATTTTCTTTAGCATTCAGCTGTCTCCCAGTTACATCTCTTTATCGGTCTTATAAATTCACGTTGTGAGTTTTAACTTTGTTTCATTCTGAGAATATGATTAAAAAGAGCCCTTACTTTTGCTAATCTGCCTTTGCGGCAAATCAATTTGCAGCACTTTGATGCGCGTATCACCTAGCTTGATCTTATCATCGATTCTTAACCGCATTTTTTTGATTCGTGCACCGTTCAACTCGGTGCCATGACTGCTGCCGAGATCTTCAATAAACAAGACTCCGGCCTCTATGATCAGTTGGCAATGTTTTCGTGATAGGGTGGAATCCTTCAGCATAAGATCCGAAGAGAGTCGGCCGATCACCACAGGAAAACGAGTCGAAAGTTTAAGAACTTGCACATAGCTTTTTCCGGCGGACTCAATAAACAATTTAACTGACGTATTCATTGCTTGATTTCCCTGTTATAGGATAGCGGAAAAGAATTAAAATAGCAAAAAATCTACAGAATTGAATGGAATTCGTGAATGAGAGACGTCGAACTTTTTGACATCCAACTGTGGTACTGTGATTAACTACTTGTGATCATCCCGAGGGTCCCACCCGGTATCGTCACGCCAACGAAAAAGATTTTCGACCTGCTCGCGGGCCCAAGGAGTCGTTCTTAAGAATTTCAGACTCGATTTAATGCTCGGATCGTGGGTGAAGCAACGAATCGTGATTTTTTCGCCCAAGCGTTCCCAGCCGTAAACTTCGACAAGTTTTATGACCATCATTTCTAAGGTGATGCCTTCTGCGGGGTATTTGTTTTTGCGTGGCTTTGGTGGTTTAAAATCTTGCATTTTTAAATTGTTTCACAAAAATGAAGTTAACAACAGTATTTTAACCTTAAGAGCCTAGTCTTTTTTTTTAAATGCGAGGCTAGTCAATTGTTGGCGATTTTAATTTGCAAATAGTGCCGGTAGACTCCGAACATCGCAACGGCAGAAAGCCAGTGCCAGATCGCATGGCCTTGAGAAAATAAAAAATGTTGAGTAGGGTCGCACCAGAACCGGCTCACATCCATAGCTGAAAAAGCGAAAGCACCCGCTAAAAAAAGTAGACTCAAGAAAAACCAATGGTAACGAAGTTTCTGCCGATTTCTCGCTAAAAACTCGGTGAAAACAATCACCAAAGCACCGATTAAAATTAAAATCTGAAAATGAATTTCAAGCTTGTACATCACATGGACAATTGCCGTCACGCTCGTAACAAATACCAGCATAAAGACATTTAGTGTTTCTAATCTCAGCTTCTTTAATCGTATTAAATTGCACCCAATGGCCCAACTCAAAAATAAAAACATACCCATAAAATCCAAGATCTGAGTTAAGTAAAAATTAGAAAGATGATAAATCAAAGATAAACAGCCCATAATAGAAATGATGAACCCAAATTGGCGACATGCGCCACTCTGGTTTGTTTTGTAAGCATGTAAAATGATAAACAGGCCAACTACTAAATAGCCTAAATTTGACCATGTGTTGGCGGGCTCAGACACCCACTGGCAAAGCGTCTCTTCGCACCACTTAATGTTGGGTGCGCCGGTCTGCTCGGCTAGGCTATACCACGGGCACTGGAACCCATGGGGATTAGGATAATTCATTTCCCTATTGTAAACGCTGTTGACGGTAATTCAAATACCAATGAAATTGATTTATTATGGCTTTTTGAATTCTTCGACTTTTTCCTAGTTTCACATTGAGCCACAGAATGGGAAGCTCTATTAGGCTAGTAGAAAGTCCAGCTAGCAAAGTAGCTCAGCTCAAAATTATCGCATTTTAGTCTTCATGAACAGCGAAGTCATTCTTGCGCTTTCTAACGGTGTGATCGAAACACTGAGCACCATGGCACATCGTCATACCTTTTAAAGTCTTTAACGAAATCAACTCTATTCAAATCGTCATTTTTTAAATTTATGGCGATGTCACTTAAACTCACCGGTTAACTTGCTGCCCCGATTTCGCAGATATGGCTACTGACATTCCGTCTACGACCCAAGTCAATAGCCCAAGACTTCAGATATCAGAATCATCAAAGCTGAATTCAAAATCAAATGGCCGGGTGATATTTTTTTGAACCCTTAGTATTTTCTGCTTCAATCGATAGACCTTCAGTAAGGTAACTCTTTTTGCTTTTTGAATTTTTCTTTTCATCGAAGACTTCCTTTCAAAAAATTGATTTCAGCTCACTTGTTACAAATGTAACACAATAATTAAGTATAATATAGCCCCTAATTATTGAACATTTTAAAATGAAGCGTCAGCTCGACTTTTGTTTATTAAATGTTACAATTTGTAACATTGGAGACTGAAATGAACCTACGCCCTGAAAAAGAGAGTGAGACCGGCCATAAACTGATCTTTTCGATGCTCAAACTTCTTGATCGCAAACCGCTGTCTCAAATCAGTTACCGCGAGATCGCTTCAGGTGCGGGACTGTCGCATATGACAGCCTACCGCCATTATAAAACAATTGATGATTTGCTTGAGGCCATAGCCGAAGAAGGGTACCGAAATTTAACGCTAGCACTTAACCGCTGCGCCGAGCAGTTCAGCCACGAACCGCAAAAGCTTTTAGAGCAGATGTTTCTAACCTATTACAGTTTTGCACAGGCGAACCCCCACCACTTGACCGC
>JANPAD010000348.1:0-5420 GCA_031429735.1 Bdellovibrio sp.
TGCAAAAATTAAAAGATATACAGTCAGTGGCCGGCCGAATTCAAAATGATGGTATTTTAATTTGTACGATAGACCGTTTTTTAGCAAAAAAAAAGCATGGGAAAGATATTCAAGCTTTAAAAATAAGAAAGCGCATTAAGGACAATCAAGACAAGCTTATCAACGATAAATTTAGTCAGTTATCCGCAATTAAATGGCAAAATTAAAGCTCAACCAAATTTCGGCCAAAAAGCATCCGCTTAGCAAAGACAAGGTTGAGGCTTTAGAGCAAACAGCCATTTTGCAAAAAAAAGTGTATGATCTGCTTTATCTTATGTTCGCGCACAATCAGCATTCATTGCTTATTATACTTCATGGTATAGACACCGCAGGTAAAGATGGAACAGTTAGACATATTTTCACTGCGGCGAACCCTCAAGGTATTAAAGTTTTTTCGTTTAAAAAGCCAACAGTTGCAGAGTTTCGTCATGACTTTTTATGGCGTTGTCATTTGCATACCCCCGAAAGCGGTTTGACAGCAATTTTTAACCGTTCTTACTATGAAGAGGTCACCACGGCGATGGTGCACCCGGAATTTTTGAAAGAACAGCATATTCCCGAACAAATTCGCGATCGTTCTGATTTTTTTAAACGACGATACGATCGTATTAATGATTTTGAAAAACTGCTGACTGAGAATGGAACAATTGTTATAAAGTTTTTTTTGCATATATCAAAAAAAGAACAAAAACTTCGAATCGAAGAGCGCTTAAATAATCGGACAAAAAACTGGAAGTTTTCAATTGAAGATATCAAAGAGCGAAAACATTGGGATAAATACATGAAGTCCTTTGAAAAAATGTTGGTCGCAACGACGACTCAGCATGCGGCTTGGACCATTGTGCCGGCTGATAATAAGTGGTACCGTGATTATATCGTCTCAAAAACTATTGTTGAGGTTCTATCTAAATTGAAAATGAGCTTTCCTAAGGCGCAGTATTATGGCACAGGCCGCCATTTCCGCTAAATATTCGTGATAACTCCAGCATTAGAAGTTTAAACTTATGAAGTAGGTGGATTTTTGCTTGGTTTTAAGTAAGAAGACCATAGAATAAAGTAAATAAGTCACAACAAAAGGGTTAATTATGTCAGACGATATGAAAGCAGAACTCGAAAGACTTCGCGCTGAAAATGAAGCACTTAAAAATAAAAAATCCGGTAACGGAGTGCTTTCCATGAAAGTCAGCGAAAAAGGTGCTTTGTCGGTCTATGGCATGGGGCGCTTTCCGGTCACTCTTTATAAAGAGCAATGGCTGAAGCTTTTGGGCGTTTCTGAAGAGCTCAAAAAGTTTATTCAAGAAAACGACAGTCGTTTAAAAACAAAAGAATAATTTTTCTGAAAAATTTATTGTTCGTATCTGTTTTCATTTTGAGCGGTCAGCTTCACGCGCAAGCTTTTGAACCGGGCTTCTGGACTACGAAAGAAAGCCTCGAGGTGAGCGGTGTCCCGTTGCCCGCATCAAATAATGAAAAATGTATCACAGAATCTCAGGCTAAAAACCCCAAAGCCACAATTGAAAAAGAACTTAAAAAACGCGGCTGTGTGCTGACTGAGTGGATCGTTAATAATCAAAAACTAGATGCTGCCATTAAATGTGACAATGACGACATTCAAGCAACCGGTAGGCTGAACGGACAATTCTCAAGTAAAAGTTACGATCTTCAGGGTAAAGCTGAAGGCACCTACAAACAGGCTTTGCCGGCCACGGCCGTCCTGAAGTTGTCAGGCCACTGGGTCAAGAAGTGCCCTAAAAAATAGGTTTTCGGAATCCTGGACTGTGCGAATATCCTGTACTTAAACAAGACAAGAAACAGCGGTAAAAGAATCAAACGTTGTAGGCTAACCACCCTGGGTTTCAATGCCTGAATTCCCACAAAAATTAAATAGCCAAGGATAGCCCAAACCCAAATCGGGGTGCCACCCAGTACTCTTAGAAATCCAGTTAGATTAAGTTCTTGCATGGAAACACTTATACGCTCGAAGGCTCATTAATCAAGTATTCTCGGACCCGCCTTGACAGGCGGGCAATTGGCCTCACTTTTAGATAAGGAGTTCACCGACCTATGCGTTTATTTGCAGTGACGTTTTCATTTTTTTGTATTTATTTCCTGCAGACGGCTGAGGCCCGCGCTCATGTGCTTTCGGTTTCGGACGGTGCGCAGGTTCTGAATGCAAATATTTTCGTTTCACAGCATGCAGGCAGCTCTGTTGAAGGTAAGACTTTTTCGTTACCTTTTGTCGCTCAAGAAATCTTTATTTTTCAACCGGCCATAGGGTCGATCACACAATCAGTAAAACGTTTCACTTTTTTAAATGCGAAAATGTTCTCGATTCACACGGGTTTAAGTCCGCCAAATATTCCAGCTATTTAATTTTAAATTTATTTAAAAAAATTTTAACTTCAAAAAATGAGGCATTATGAACTTACGTCTTTTTTCAGTGGCATTATTGGTTTCGGCACTTCCATTTTTAGCACACGCCGAAGCATCAGGTCTTAAACTCAACCAAGGTGACTTCGTCTCCGCCGAGCGGGTTTCTGAAAACGGTGAAACCGTCTTAAGTGTAAAATTGAGCAAATCAGGCAAAGCTAAATTCAAAAAACTCGGCGGACATTTAAATCAAGAACTTCAAAGGGATGAAGTTTGAACTCAAAAAAACAAAATGTAAACATGCAAAGGAGCGGTCTTACATTATTCGCTGACAACCTGAAACTGGAGATCTTGGCCACCGTTTCCCTCGGCTGAGTGGTTTTTGAGGATACAAGCTAAAGGTTTGCTTTTTTGCTGTTCGTTCATCGAAAACTGAATTACCCCGCTAACACTTTCGCCCTGACGGAGAGTGGTTCGACGCAGAAACCGAGAAGCAATTTTATCTTTAGCCGTTTGTTGTTCGCTTAGGTTCTCTTTGTAAGTCGCTTCACGTTCATCGCGTTCTTTTTTGCGTTTCAAAGCGGCGTCACTGAAGTTGCCGATGTCGGAGATACTTCCAATAAAATCGCCGCCGAGCGGATCGCGCCAGGTGTTGAGGCGTTTGATTTCTTGATCAACGAGCGAAATTAATTTTTCAGGATCGTCGGCCGGGATCTGATTTGTCGGAGATTGCAGACTAAAGATTTCACTGCTGATTGTTAAAGGCTTCTTGTTGTTATTTGTAATTTGCACATTGAACTGAAGGCTGGTGCTGGTCCCTTCACCCGGGCCCACAAGATAGGCCACATCGTTTTGTTTTCTTTCAACGTAGCCGACACCTTGATACCAGTAAGTCGGTGGTTCAGTGGGTTCGATCGAGTAGTGGGTCGCTGCACAGCCGGATAAGAGCAATAGAACCAAAGGTAAAACCATTCGCATAAATTCCTCCATTTAGAAACTGAGTAATTTAAGCCTATTCCCGTCGCAAACCTGTGTCATCAAATGGGTTCTTTTGAAATGGTAACGATTTAAACGAAGTTAACGACGACAAGACGGGTCAACAAATAACCCGGATTGCTTTTGCGAGTTGTTTAATTACAACATCTTCTGCAGTCGACTTACGTTTAACTAAAAACACATCCGACTTACGAAGTTTGCAATCAGCCGTCATCGGCGCACGTCTTCGCTCAAGATGGTAATCCGGATTCATGCGTTTATTATGTTCGCACGCTACAAAGGCCGGAAAGTATCCGGCCACTAAGCCTTGCCGACAGAGCTCAAGGGCGGACTCCATTAAAGTCACACGGTGAGTAACCTTGCGCTCGAAGGCATCTTCAGGCCAGCCATCGAGGCCGCGCACTTTCGTGGGTACACCTTGGAGTGGCGCCACCGGTACGACATACGGCAACTCAATCTGTGACAAACCCTTTAAAGCGCCGACTCGTGTGTAGACGCCCATTTCGATCGAAGCGACTTTAATAAAATCAAGTTGCGGCGACGGAATCGGCATATAGGTAATGCCCACATCAATCGCCCCCTCTAAGAGGTACTTTTCAATTTCACCGGGCAAGAGCTCGTGTAATTCGAGCGAGCGGTCCTGCCAGCTCAAGGTATCTAAAAAAGTTAGAAAGTAAGTCGAAAAAACTTCGAACGTACCAATGCGGATGGTCTGCGTTTTTTCATTCGGATTTTCGAGATGTTCTTTGAGGGATTTGAATTCATTAATTAAAGCCGGCGCTTTCCTGAACAAAATTTTGCCGGAGTCTGTCAAAATAATTCCGCGGCCATCCGCAATCCATAATTTCGAACCTAATTCCTCTTCAAGTAGCTTCATGGCTTTGGACAAAGCGGGTGGAGTTAAATGCAGGATTTCACTGGCTTGGCGCAGGTTTCCGGTTTCGGCGATGGTCAAAAAGTATTCAAGTCGTCTGAAGTTCATTAACTTTTAGTTAACATATCTGTCGTATTATTCAATTTTTTTATTTAACCAATGAAGTTATGACATGGGCACACAATGAAAGGAGCCCACACATGAGGCCACTAAATGTTCTCTTAGTTTCTACCCTTGTCCTAATCGCAGGACGCAGCTACGCAAAATTCGAGGCTCATGAATGGGGCACCTTCACATCGGTTGTCGATTCAACAGGCATTACTCAAAACGGTATGTATCACGAAGACGAGGTGTTGCCCGGGTTCGTTCATCCGTTTGGAGAGTTGCGCGTTGAAGCCCATCTTCCGACCCAGCCGGCCCCCTCGCCAATCCCGATGCCCAATCCGGGCCCGCGTCCGCCTTGCCACAGTAAAATCTGCTTTGGACAGGATGAATTGCGCCAAAACTTGATCACGCAAAAAATGGAAACTCCGGTCATTTATTTTTATGCGGATCAGGCTCAAACAGTTAATGTCGACGTCAAATTCCCTGAAGGTGTCATTACTGAAACATACCCAGGGCCGATTTCAACATTTCCAACGATGAATGACCCGCACGTGATCGGTAACGGCAGCACTCAGTTTGCCTTAACGATTTCAGGGAGCAAAACCGGAGCTGTGCCCGCTGTTGAGGCCGGCAATATTTATGGTCACGCACGCTCGGTGAACAGTAATTTGGTTTCATCAGGTGTTGAGCAAGAAAAATTTCTGTTCTACCGTGGTTTGGGTCGTTTCCAGCCGCAAATTTCAATTACGTCAAAAGACGGTCAGTTGAAAATTGCGGGTCTTGCACGGGCGCGTCCGCAAGCCGCGTTTCTGATTCACGTGAATGAATCAGGTGACGGTCAGATGTTGAGTCTTGATGGTGTTAAAGCCAAAGAAGAAGTGACGGTTTTAGCTAAACGAATTGCTCAGTTGAAGGACCATACTCAAGCCGTACCGTACATTATGAAAGGCCAACAGGCTCGTGGTAAAATGATTGATGAGTTGATTACCTCGGGTCTTTATCAAGATGAAGCCGAAGCTATGATCAACACCTGGGA
>JANPAD010000349.1:0-2138 GCA_031429735.1 Bdellovibrio sp.
TCCATTTTAGCCCGTTCATCGTTTGACTCGATTTCATTGTCGACCTCATTGATTCTTTTTAAAACAAAAACACGTTATTATCTTTTCGGTACATTTCAGATTAACTTTATGAGACTTGGACCATTCATTATGTTACGTCTCATTTCGAAACATCTTTACGAACTGCGGCTCTTCAGCCATCGTCCTAAGTCTTGGCGAAAATCATTGCTGATGTCGACAAAGGCCAACCTAAGTCCGGCGGCATTTTTATCCACCACTTGAGCTTCGACTTCAATCTTCGATATTTCGATAAACTTAAGCTTCACTGAAGTCCCCTTGTCATAACTCAGATCTTCATTGTAATTAAGGCGACAGCCTGTATACGAAATGGACTCAGTCGTCCCTTTGATATCATTCACCATAACGTCGGTACGGATTGAAAAACGATCTTCATTCAAGAACCAATTAGCCCTGCGATCCAGATAAGGAAACCTAAAGTAAAGTGAGATCACTAAAATACTGATTGTGCAGACAATAGCCAGCACCGAAAAAACTTTCAAAAAGCTGGGGTCTATTGAATTCATATCGATCGAATAAAGCCGATAGGCATTCACAAACAGCACCAGCAGCAGTGTGAAAATAGCAATAGTCCAAGACAGCTTGTGCGGGAAAAACAACAGCAAGCCCGTCACAAACAAAAGTCCGAGCCAGAGCCAGTCCCAAGCCGGAATTGTATTCAGAAACGGCATCAGAACACTCAGGTCATACCAATTTTGCACACCTGAACCTGCAAAGCTGATCAGAATGTTACCAAATGGCGCGAGGAGAAATAAAACGGCGATTATAAATACGCCAGTTGGACGCTTCAACAAAGCTGATGATTTCATAGGAAAAGTCCCCTTATTCTGATAGCTTATGAAACTTCTTCACAATTGACTACATGTGGGCTAGATTTAGGTCTAGCTCAGGCTTCATTATCGGGGGAATTCTTTTGAACGATCGTTTTTTGGAAACTCAAAAGCTGTATCAGGTCGTCGACTTTGAATCGTACCTTTTTATTATCCTTCTAGGGATTTCCGCCTACCTGTTTTACAAATTTTTACTTAAAAACGTAAGCGTTGAACGCCATCAGAATATCCAAAACCATCTGAAGACGCTTTCAAAGTACGACCTCACGTTTTCAATATTGTTTGCGGCGTATTGGGCTCTTTTGCAAAGCCCCGAAACCGGTCTCAAAACCTTGCTGCCCTATTTTGCGTTTGCAAGTTTTGCGGTCGGGGCCTTTTGTTTTGTGCGGACGTGCCACCTTTTGGTTTTGCAATACCTTTTTTTGGGTTCTATGCGCACCGGAGTGCCGCTATTAATCGTCAATATTTTTTCGCTGGTGCTGTCGATCGTTTTAGGTTTTTGGACGGTCAATAATATTTTCGGCGTTCACTTGGCTCCACTGGTGGCCACGTCGGCTGCATTTTCAATTATTCTGGGTCTTGCGCTTCAAGACACTCTCGGCAATTTGTTTGCGGGCATTTCTCTGCAGATCGACCACACTTTTGAAATTGGCAATTGGCTTGAAATCATGAATGGAAACACACTGATCGTGGGCCAAGTTAAAGAGCTTTCATGGCGTTCTACTGTTTTAGTTGGGTTCTCAGACGAATTCATCACGCTGCCTAACAAGCTAGTAGCCTCCTCGCAAATTTCAAATTTTTCACCTGAAAGTGGACCTATTCTAAGAACTCAAACTTTTAGATTTCCGCACGGAGCACAGATCTCTAAAATTACCGAAGTACTTGAGATGGCCACGGCCCAGATATCTGACGTGCGAGCTCTACCCGCACCGCTGGCGTACGTTCGCGAAGCCAACGAAAGTCATGTCATGGTACGCCTTATTTATTTCATTGATGATTACGGTCGTCAGTTTTTGATCGGCGATAAAGTGATTACAAAATCTCTTGAAGCTCTTGAAAAGAATGGTATCCAGACAGCTAGACCTATCCTGCACATGACAAGGACCGAGGCATGACAAAAACTCCTTTAGTTGATCGCAACCACCCGTTAGCCGTTAAAATCCGTAAGCAGATGACACAGGCTATGGCCGAATTCAACATGGTCTCTGATGGCGACAAGCTGATGCTCTGCGTGTCGGGCGGCAAAGATTC
>JANPAD010000350.1:0-2602 GCA_031429735.1 Bdellovibrio sp.
TTGACCATTTTTTCAAGTTCGGCAAATTCAGACTCTTTAAAGTCTTGAACATTCTTAACTATAACTAAACGGCTAGAGGTAAAAACAGGTAAGGTTTCAACCGTATCTTTGATCGTGGAAAGATCGGATTCCTTTGCGTAATAAAGCGAATAATTAAAATCAAAAGCGGATTCATCTAAAACGGCGTATTTGAAGCGATTCACACAGGGGTTCAACAGGTAAGGTTCATCACCATACAAAAAATAAACGGACTTAAAACTTTTTTTCTCAAGATCTTTATAGAGCTTCTGTTGTTCAACAGTGGACATCTAACACCCTTGTCGGTTTAAAAGTTTTCAACCATACGGTCAAAAGCAGCTTGCATCATGACTTTAGATAAAGCGTTCAAAGTCTGCCGTTTTGCCGACTCGTTGTAAAGACTATTTGCTGTGTTGATAACGGGCAAAGTAATTTGTGCCGCCGAAAAGTTCTGGGCTTGAATAAAATTTCCGCTCCAGATCTTTTCGTTGGTGCTCCGTTTTTTAAGCACCAATTCAACTCTTACATTAACTCGGTATTGCGTGGCCAAAACTGTTTCGGTCGGTAAATAGGTAGTATTCTTGGCTTCAACAACGGACTCATCGGCCACCACATCAATGCTGACAATTCGTCCCTGCAGCACGGCTTCGGCATTTTCAGCATCATTTTTAACCATGACGGCTTTTGATCTGATCGCTTCAGTTTTCAGCGCATTAGTAAAAGAGGTTTCAGCATCCACTTCGCTTGAGTCGTTTCTAAACAGCGGAATTTGGACAGATTTCACGTTTCCAGGCAGCGTAATCGTCTGCGAGCTGAGTTTATAAGCACATCCCGATCCGAAAATCTGAATGACTGAGGCGGTCACGATCAAGAAAAGGAGCGAAATATTTTTCTGCATCTGCTTTAATAAATCCGCAAGGATACACGAATGTCAAATGCTATTCTCTTAGCTCCCGGTCCCGTTCAACTGCACCCCGAGGTGCAGAAGATTTTGTCACAGCCAATGATCCACCACCGCACACCTGAATTTGACCAAATTCTGAAGCGCGCGCTGACCGGCCTCAAGTTTTTATTTCAAACTGAGCAACCGGTTTACATGCACACATCCACCGGTAGCGGCGGCATGGAATCTTTATTGGTGAACATTTTAAACCAAGGCGACGAAGTTTTATCAATTGTATCGGGTAAGTTCGGCGAACGCTGGGCGGACATGGCCGAAGTGTACGGCGCCAAAGTGCATCGTTTGAATATTGCTTGGGGCCAAGCGGTTAACCCGGTCGACGTCGAAAGTTTTTTACAAAAAAATAAAAATATTAAAATGGTTTTATGCCAAGCTACTGAAACGGCCACCGCGACGTCGCATGATATTCAGGCGCTGGGTTTAATTGTGGCCCAAACACCCGCTCTGCTTATTGTCGACGGAATTACCGGCGTCGGCGCCTACGACATCCGCATGGATGAATGGAAAATCGACGGCCTCGTGGCCGGCAGCCAAAAAGCTGTTATGCTTCCGACCGGCATGAGCTATGTCAGTTTCTCGCAAAAAGCCTGGGCTGTGGTTGAGAAATGCAAAACCCCCCGCTATTATTTCGATTTACGTCGCGAACAAAAAGCTAACCTGAACGGCGAAACTTTATTTTCGACCCCGGTGCCGATCGTGCGGGCTTTGGATTTTGTTTTAACACGTATTCAGCAAATCGGTTTGCAAACTCACTTTCAGCAACTGCGCCGGCGTGCAGACTTTACCCGCGCCATGGCGAGCGTCATGAAACTTGAACTTTATTCAAAATCACCGTCAGATTCGGTGACGGCCTTGGTCGTACCCGCAGGGCTTGATGGTGCGGCTCTTCGCGGGCATCTTGAAAAAAAATACTTGGTAACTGTGATGGGCGGACAAGATCTGGCCAAAGGTAAAATTATCCGAATTGGTCACATGGGCTATATCACTGATCTCGACATGATTGAAACCATGTTTAGACTGGCGCAGGCGCTGAAAGACCAATCTTACGAAATCAATCCTGAAGAAATCAGAAGTGCTTCTGAAGCTTGGTTGCGCGCGCACGTAGCGCCCACCGAGAAAGTTCAATTATGAGCTCAACGGCCGTTAAAAATATTTTAATCTGCGACCGCTTTGCAATCGAAGCCAGTATTGAGCTTAAAAAAAATACGCACTTTAAAGTCACCACGCAAATGAGCGAATTGCCCACGGCACATGCCTTGGTGATCCGTTCAAAATTTAAAGTGACAAAAGAAGTTTTAGATCAAGCCCCACTTGTTGAAGTCATCGTGACCTGCACCAGCGGCTACGACCACATCGATTTAAAAGAAACTGAAAAGCGCGGCATCACGGTCATGTACACGCCAGATGCGAATGCAGTTTCAGCCACTGAAATGACTTGGGCCATGATATTAGGTTCACGCCGTCAGCTTTTGAATGCACACAAAGAAGTTAAAGCCGGCCTTTGGAACCGCGACTTATTTGTCTCAAATGAATTAGCCGGGCAAACTTTAGGAATTGTCGGCCTTGGCCGCATTGGTTCACGCGTGGCCAAAATTGCCGCCGCTTTTGATATGACCGTTTTAG
>JANPAD010000351.1:0-2380 GCA_031429735.1 Bdellovibrio sp.
AAACTATATTATATATATTGAGTTTATAAATAAACAAAGAAGCAAATTCGCTTGTTTTTAATTTGTAAACTGTTGATCGATTCTTCGATCGTGTGAACCTGTTTCAATGAGTTGAGCTCGCGCTTCAAAAGACCGTTTGTAGTTGTGCTCAGCGCCTTTTCAACCAAGCCGCCCATTTCGAGGGTCAATTTTTTGAGGTCTTCAAGTTGCGTATCAATTATTCTGTCCATGTTTCTTCCCGTTTATCTAAAATTCTCTTTATTTTGCATATTGCTTACTTTTATTTTGATGGCAGTTTATATTCTTTCTTGACCCCTGTCTGCATTCAACGCGAATCTAAGTAAATGAGAATTTCATCTATCGATATCGGCTCAAATGCCATCAGACAGCTTGTCGTTGAGGTTTTGCCTGACGGCACCTGGAAAGTCCTTAAAAAGCACCGCGAGACCATCCGCTTGGGCTCAGACGTTTTTAGTCTCGGTGAAATTCAAAATACCACCTTAACAAGGCTGATTGCGGCTTTTAAGCGCATGGAAAAAAACAACAAAAAGTACAAAGTGGACCGCTCTTTGGCTTTTGCCACCAGCGCTTTTCGGGATGCCCGCAACAGAAAGCCTATTTTATCAGCGATTTACCGCCACAGTCACATCAAGATTAAAATCATTTCCGGCAAAATAGAAGCCGAACTGATCCGAAAGGCCGTACAGAAAGCAATTGGCATCAACTCCTCGAACTGCCTGCTGATTGATATCGGCGGCGGCAGCGTCGAACTGACTCATCTGCAGAACAATAAAATTCATTACTCGAAAAGTTTTAAATGGGGCATGGTGCGAACATTAACCCAAGCACAACAACAAAAACGTTCCAGCACCCGCATAGTTGAACAAAACCTGAAACGCGAGCTTAAAAAATTGCCGAAGGGGCCTTTCGAAGTCGCGATCGGCACCGGTGGAAATCTAGATGCAATGGCCCGCTTTAAACTAACGACCTTGAAAAAAGGCCCGAACACACTGGTGACATTTGCTGAGTTGAATTTACTTTACAAAATGCTGATGAAAACAAAACCCGAATTGCGAGCGGCTAAGTTTGGACTTAAACCGGATCGAGTCGACGTGATTGAGCCCGCGATTTACCTGACGCTGGCTCTGATGAAAAAATATAAAATTAAAAAATTAAAAATACCAGGTACCGGACTTAAAGAAGGCGCTATTCTTTCTCTTCTTTGAGAATATCATCTTCTGTCACATTCTGATGTTGCAGCGCCATTTTCATAAGCTCCGCTTGTACACCCGGAATATGCGGCGACTGCGTTTTAACTTTTTTCTCGTAGCTGGCATCGGTTTTCATGGTCCATGTCTGCTGCGTATCGTTCCAGTAGCTTTGCAGAATGTTCCACAGCTTTTCACGAGCTGCACGGTCATAAATAGGACAAATGGCCTCGACCCGCGCATGCAAATTACGATACATCCAGTCCGCTGAACCGATAAAGAAATCTCCTTCGATCGGGTCTTGCTGACCATTACGGAAATAAAAAATACGCGAATGTTCTAAAAATTGCCCGATGGTTGATTGCACCGTAATGCTTTCACTGACCCCACGCATATGGGGCTTGATGCAGCAAAATCCGCGCACGATCAGATGAATCGGAACCTTAAACTGACTCGCTTCATACAATGAAAGTGAGATATCGTTTTCTTCCATGTTATTGAATTTGGCGATAATCATTGTCGGCTTACCGGCTTTGGCGTGTTCACGTTCACGCTGAATAAGTTCCTTAAACTTATTGAACATGTTCACCGGCGCTAAAATCAAATGTTCGTAGTCTTGCTTCAAAGATTTTCCGGTCAGATAATTGAAGAACTCAAGAAGTTCACGCGTAATACGTTCATCACAGGTCAGCAATCCTAAATCTGTGTAGGCGCGCGCCGTCGCGGCGTTGTAGTTGCCCGTTCCGATGTGGGCGTAGCAGCGCACACGGTCAGCTTCTTTGCGCACAACCAGCGCCGTTTTCGCATGGGTTTTCAAACCCACGACTCCGTACACGACGTGCACGCCGGCGTTTTCAAGTTCTTGGGCCCAATAGATATTTCGCTCTTCATCAAATCACGCCTTCAGTTCGATCAAACAAACAACCTGTTTTCCAAGTTCGGCAGCTTCAATTAAGGCTTTAATAAACGGGCTGTTGTCTCCGGTGCGGTACAAAGTCATCTTAATAGCCAGCACGTCAGGGTCGTTCGAAGCATCCCGGATGAAGCGCTCAACACTTGAAGAAAAACTTTCAAACGGATGATGCAAAAGAATATCGTTCTTTTTAATGGCGTCGAAAATTGAATACGTTTGATCGCTGAGGGCCATTGGCACAACCGGTGACCAGGCTTTG
>JANPAD010000352.1:0-2132 GCA_031429735.1 Bdellovibrio sp.
GTGCAAACACCCGAAGAATTTCGAGCTGTACAGGCGTAATCTATATTATAGAAATAGTTGCCGGTATAAAGCAGTATATCAAATTCGGTATTGCTTCCGCTCGGACTGACTTTCGTGAAGGTTGCGTTTATCTGGTCAACCCAGTTGAGCTGATTCAAGTTAAGTAAATAATAATGGTTCGAATACCGCTGATCTGAATTTGTCGCCGTTAGCAACGGATCGTCTGAACGTGGCTCTATATAATAGACACCCGAAGCGCAAGCCCCACTGGTACGGCTTTGTAACGGCTGTGCATAAGGCTGCCAGCGGTGAATCGTGGTTCCACTTGTGCTGGTGAATGCCCCGTCAGTGAATATTTGTAAGGCTTCGCTTGAAGGCGCTTCATTAAAGGTTTTATAGTCCGTATCCCAAACTAAACCCAAACTATCTTTTAAGTTTTGCAGAAACTGTTCAGAGCTTTTAAACGGATAAGTAACTTGGCCGATGCCGGTGATTTTATCCATGCTGCTCCAGATATTGCTGAAACCGATCGGTGTTCCTGATACCGAATCAATACAAGTGCCGTTGGATCCGCACGCTGTCGACAACTTAAAGAGACCTCTTGTGATGGCACCTTCACGGAAATGCCCCTCACCTTTGTAGCGTGAGGGATCGACGGCATCGAATTGCAAACCTAAAAAAGGTCCATTTTGCCAAGTGTCCGGACTTTTTCCGTCACGCTTGAGGTCGAACATAAAGCCTGTGCCGTTACCGATATTTTGAACTGAATCAGAAAAACCTTCTGAACCGAAGAAATAAGTCCAATTTGTATTGGGAACACCGGCACTCTGCATTTTAATTCTGAATTCCGGATCTAAAATATCAATCGAAGAAAACAAAACCTTGGCCGAGAAATAATTGGCCCACGCTTCGGCCCACGCCAGACGCGGATCAATTCGAGCAATCACCGCATGAGTCCCGCCCGGCGTTAGCAAAGAACCACATTTGTTTTCGACATGATGACCAAGTTCGTGCGTGATAACGTAGTCACCGAAGTGATCAGTTCGTTCTAAGTTTATATTGCCGAGCTTACCGCCTGTAATGTAAAGCGTACTGTCGGATGAATCGTAATACGAGTTTGAACTCAAATAGCTCGGATTCATTTCAGGTTCTACATACTGCATCGGATTGTATCCGGCTTTCCAGTACACGTTGAGTTTGTCGTTCAGGCACGTCGTGTTGGTGGTGCCTGTGTTCGATCGGACGTAGTCATACGCGCTATAGATCGTGTTTAAAATATTAAAAGCGCCGCCGTTAACTTCCTGCGATTCAGTTTGGCGGGCGTAGGCGGTTAAGGTGACGCTCGAATCGTCAATTCCGTTTGAAACGGCCGTCGTACTTAAGTAGTAGAGCTCGTTCGTGTATTTGTCTTTTTTAACGGCCACGTTGATATCAAAGTCAGGTTTACCGCCGAACGAAAGAGTTTGATGTATGCGCGAGTAAATACGGACATTGTAATTACCGGCCGTCTTCGGAATTTTCAGGCTTGAAGTGCCATCAAGGGCTTTCAAAAGCCCATCTGCATCGGTTGTACCGCACTGAACAATTTGGTTTGTCCAATCGTAAACAACGACTTCGGCAAACCGAATGGGCAGGGCATTTGTGACCGGATCGCCCAAGTGCATGTTCACAACTTTTGAATCTTGAACGACGACATTGACACTGCGTTTGTAAAACTGCGCCAAGCCGCTCAAAGTTGTCGTGCTTGTGTAAGCATAGTTGGTGGTGCACTCAGGAATTTCGTACTTGAGTGAAAGATATTCGTTGTATTGAGTGTTTTGGATCGGAGTACAGCCGACCGCCATCAAAAATAAAAAGGTATAAAGAGTTGAAATGACACTGATTTTCACTACTATCTTATCGGTCATTTGGACCAGTTTCTCGAGACGAAATGGCCCGAACAAAGGTCCAGAAATCTAGAATTTCACTCTCAATTTGGCACATGTGAAAGCCTCCGATCAGTCGAATTTGATTCGACTAGCTTTTGTAAAGATTATAATATCGTCAATAGTTTCAACAACTTAGAGCTTTTACTTCAGCCGTCTATTTAGTTTTAGAGCCACAAGGCATCCAAATCCTTTGGCTCAGTAGTT
>JANPAD010000353.1:0-6413 GCA_031429735.1 Bdellovibrio sp.
CTTTTATCAGAAGTTTTTTGAGTTTTGCTTTTCGGTGGTTTAATTTTTTCAACGTGTTTCGCGCGAACGCGGCCATCCGGAATTGAAACGCCCGTTAAAAGTTTTTGAATCTGATAGGGCTGTGGCTGACCATCAAGTTTAACATGATAAGTCTTCGTTACTTCTGTTTTCGGATGCATTACTTTTTGTGCGTATTCACCGTCGTTCGTGAGCAGCAGCAAGCCCTCTGAATCCCAGTCAAGACGACCAATCGGGTAGACGCGTGCCGGAATGTCTCCCATGAAGTCTGCAACAGTCGGGCGCTCTAAGGGGTCATTCATCGTCGTGATCACATTTTTGGGCTTGTTAAACATGACGTAAATATTTTCCATTTTCGATTTTAACGGTTTGCCGTCGACGACAATACGGTCTTGATGCGGATGAACTTTGACACCCAACTCGTAAACTTTTTTACCGTTAACCATGACCATGCCTTCTTCAATCAGCTTGTCGGCACCACGGCGTGAAGCCAGGCCACGTTCAGCCAAAAGCTTATTCAGGCGGACCAGATCGCTCTTTGGTTCTGTTTTTGGTGTTGTCGGTTTAGGTGTCGATTTTTTAGTTGTCGTTGTCATTTTAAAGCCTCCTGCATTTTCGGCTTCAGTTCTTCAATAGTCAGAAACTGTGTAAAAGTCAGGTTTTTGATCACTTGCCCATCGCGCCCTATAAAGATGACGGTTGGTAAGCCTTTGATGCTGTATTTGCTCAAAACTTCTTTTACGGCCTGGTTTTCTTCAGTGGCGTCGAACTTAACCAATCTGAACTCTGATGACAATTGTTTAAACTCATTCGTTGAAAAAGTTTTCTCATCGAGCTCGTGGCAGGCGCCGCACCAGTCAGCAAAGAAGTCGATCATGACGGGTTTTCCCTCGTCGGCAGCGGCTTTAAGGGCCTGTTCAGAGTAGACGACCCAGTTCAAATCATTTGGCTGGCCTGCCTTTCCTTGGCCAGAGCCGTCAACCTGCTGCGCGACGCGCGTTGTGATATATTCAGGCTTAAACAGACTGACCACCAAAACTGCACTCGAAAAGATGAAAAGGGCCAACAAGAAGCTTTGGCGTATGTATTTTTTGCCTTGAAATTTAAACGCGCCTTTCCAGACGGCGAGCCCTACGAAACTCAGTGCCACGGCCGCCAGCCACCAACGCTGGGCCATCAGAAATTGACAATAGTAAAGTGCTGCGGCCCACATGCCGGCTCCAAGAAAAAACTTGATGGCTTCCATCCAAGCGCCTGATTTAGGCAGCCTACGCAGTGTCGAACTGAAAAGTCCGATCGTGATAAAAAGCATTCCTAAGCCCAAAGCAAAGGTGAATAACAAGGAAAAACCAAGCAGCACATTTTTAGTGGTCGAAACAAAAGTTAAAATTGAAACCAGCACGGGGCCTACACAAGGACTAGCTACGATGCCGGCCGCAAGGCCCATCATGAAGGCGCCGCCAAGCCCCTTGGTTTTACCCGTACCTAAGCGGTTCCGAATAAAAGCGGGTGATTGCATTTCGAAAACGCCCCACATGCTAAGTGCCATGGCGAAAAACAGTAAAACCAAACCGCCCAACACATATTTGTTGGTCAGCATCGAACCGAAAATAGAGCCGGTCAATGCCGCCAGCACACCCAAACTTGAATATGTAATGGCAATTCCGAACACATAAGCTAAAGCACGCGATAAATTCTGCATGCGACTGTTTTTTTCAGCATTGTAGCCCAGCACTGAAACCGTGATCGGCAACATCGGAAAAATACACGGCGTAAAACTTGTTAGAATACCGGCCAAGAAAACTGAAATAAAAGCCAAGATCAGATTTGATTGTAAAAGCTGATCGAATGATTGAAAAAGCGAAAACCCCGTGGTCACCGGCGCAGTGATGACAGCGCCCGTACTTGTTAACTGATCTGCGGTTTTAATTTGAATCGTTTTAGTTTTCGGTAAGAAGCAAACGGATTCGCTGCAAATCTGGTAGCGGAGTTCAAACGTGACCACTTGATCGGTCACCGAACGTTGTTGCGGAGCTTCGACAACGACATTCACAACGCCGCTTTCAAAAATTCCACGACGGTTTTTATTAGAGTATTTGTCAAAGAATTCAGCTTCAGGAGTTACGCTAAGAGATCCAACAGAGAAGTCGGGTGGGTTGATGCCCAAAATTCTGAACTGATCTGTATAGGCATGAAACCCATGCGGCAGTTTGACTTCAATTTTAATGGCTTGATTGCTGCCGGACTGCCAGGCTTTTGCAGTAGAAACAGAAGACACAGCCAGATCGTCTTGGTCGGCAGCCAAGGCGAAAAAGCCAAACAAAATTAAGTAGATCGCTAAGAGGTGCTTCAACATATCTGTTATATATACGGCTTATTCTATTGTAGATCAAACCCGACTTATTACCAGATTATAAACGGTCCAGTTAACCTATGTCTCAAAATCACCGAACAGAATTGTGCAGAACGAGGTTACACATGGGATTTGTAGGCATAATTATCGTGTTCGTGATGGTTTTCGGCGGATTCATGTTAGCCGGAGGTCATCTTTCAATCATTTTACGGGCGGCGCCCCTTGAATTGATGATTATTGGCGGTGCGGCTTTAGGTGGCTACATCATTGGTAATCCGATGAAAGTCATCAAGGCCGGTTTTAAACTGGGCATTCGTGCGATGACGGCCAAAGGCCCGCAGAAAAAAGAATATCTGGATCTTCTGCAAATGATGTTTCAATTGTTTCAAACTTTCCGTAAAGACGGTCCGCAAGGCGTTGAGAAACATATCGAGAACCCCGATCAAAGTGACATCTTCAAGGCTTATCCTTCTGTGATGAAAAATCATCACGCAATCAGTTTTATTTGTGACACCATGAAAATGACTTTATCCACAGATCTTTCTTCATACGATGTCGAAGAGTTGATGGATAACGACATTAAAGCAATTCACGCCGAAGAACATTTAGCTCAACATGCCGTGCAAGCGGTGGCCGATGGATTTCCGGGTTTGGGAATCGTGGCTGCGGTTTTGGGTATCGTTAAAACGATGGCCCACTTAACTGAAGGTGTTGAAAAAATCGGAGCTTTAGTTGGTACGGCTCTTGTCGGAACAATGTTGGGTGTTTTCGGAGCTTACGGTTTTATTGGTCCGACGGCCACAAAAATGGCTGCGGATATCGAAGCGGAAGGCCGCTTTTTACATGTGATTAAAGCTGCAATGGTTGCATTGCAACGTGGTGCTCCTCCATTGGTATGTGTTGAGTACGCGCGCCGTATGATTATGCCGGAAGAGCGACCTACATTTGATGAGTTGGATAAATCGACTAAAGATATTAAAAAAGCAGCGGCTTAATTTTAAGAGGACAAAGTGGCAAAAAGACAGACAATCGTCATAAAAAAAATATACGTCCAAGCAGCCGGCCATCATGGCGGTTCTTGGAAAGTGGCCCTCGCTGACTTCATGACAGCGATGATGGCATTCTTTTTGGTGATGTGGCTGATCGGGCAAAATGACGAAACCAAAAAAGCGGTTTCAGACTATTTCTCGACACCGTCTGTAATTGAATACAACTTTCAAAATTTCGGTGCTGAGTTAACACTTGAAAAACTATTCTTAGACTTTATCAACGAGCCACTCAAAGCTGTTCAAAGTTTTGTTGAGCCTGCTGATAAGACGCCGAATGTTTTAGATATGGGTTCTGCCAAGGTCATTGCCGCTTTCATGGCTGACAAGCTGACAGATAACGCAAAAAACATCAGCATTTCACAAGATGGCTTTGAGTTTGATATTCCGGATACTTACCTGTTCGAAAAAGGCACAGCAACACCGAACAAAAAATATATCGAAGTGATGAACCGTTTAACGCAAATTACTTCGGGCCTTGAAGAGTCGGAAGTTAAGCTAACTTCAGCACTGTTCTCGCAAGCGGTTGCTAACCAAAGTGAAGAACTTGCAAAGCAAGTGGCGCAGGATCGCTTAGAAACAGTCAGCAATAAAATCAAAGCCACATTTGAACATGGTTCAAATGATATTAAGGGCAATATCAATGTTCGCAGTAAAAAAGGCGAAGTTGACGCTGAAAAAATTATCGGATTTATCCGTATTTCAATTAAGCAAAAGCCTGAAACCGACAATAAATCTCGTCGTAAAATTCAGACTGTATTCGGCGACAAAGATACAGCTAAGTCCGTTTATGACAACTTTGCCAAGCAGGTTTCAAATCGCAAAGAAAAGCCTGAAGTTGAAAAAGCAGGCTTCGACGCTAAACTGGTTAATCCGGCAGAAGTCGAAATGAAGCAAATCGACCAGGAAGCTGATCCGGGCGTTGGTGCCACAGCAGAAAAAGTTCAAAACTAAATTCTAATAGATAAGCTTAACCCCGACATAATAGGCGGGGTCTGCGCGTGAACCGAAGTATGACGTGTAACTGTTGTAAGTCGCAGCGACTTCAAAAGAAGTTGTGTTATTCAAAAAGTAGCGGGCCAAAAGGCGTGCATCAAAAAAATTCTTAATGTTTGCGCTGTGGCTATTTGTAACACCGATATCGCCGCCATATTTAATTTTATTTCCGTAGTTAAATAGTTTTCCGACGTTTAAATACTCGGCGCTGCTTTTGCTACCTTCAAGATTACTCATCCACTCAAGTGTAAAATAATACGTATAATAGCTAAAAAGACTTCCGATGCGTTGGCCGTTGTGCTGGTCAGATTTATAAAAGTGATTGTCACTGACGTAAAACTCGGTGCTGAGGTTATTTGTAAAGTCGACATTAAATTCAGCTAAAAACTTAAACCAAAAATTATCGTCGGTAGCGGAAAGGTTTGAAACATTGCTGCCCCAAAAACCCAAACGCAATTGACTGCCCAGGTTGTAAAGAAACGAGGCGTTCATTGCCGGGCCTTTGTCGCTCATGGAAAGACCGCGCTCAACAAAATGAGTCACGAACTGGGCTTCGCCCGAAATCTCATTAGTCGCCAAATTACTTTTGAGTCTTTCCTGAGACTGCGCAAAGCTTATCGTTGCAATCAGGATTGAGATCAGGCTCAAGTGTATGGTGTGTTTAAAAAGGGGCATAAATGTATGTTAATTTAAATTGGCGTGCATGCAATCGGCAGCTGGACCTTAGCCCCTTCTTCCGCTATTCTTATTGAATGTTTTTCGACACCAAAACGCCTTTAGCAGAATTAGATCAGCGGTATCCGTTGGTTGCATTCGACACCGAAACCAGTGGGGCCTATCCCATCGATTCTGAAATTATCGAACTCGGCGCCGTGAAGTGGCAAAACGGCAAAGTGGTCGACCGTTTCAGTGCTTTGCTGAAACCTTCACGTCCTTTAACGCCTGAAAATATAGCCATTCACGGAATTACCAATGAAATGGTTGCAGACAGTCCGTTGATGGATACTGAAATACCGAAGTTCTGCGAATTTATAGATGGGTCAATTCTTGTGGCCCATCATGCGCCTTTTGACTTGGGCTTTGTTGCCTTGGCCGTCGAACACGCGCGTCTGAAACTACCTAACACCCTTAATCTTTGTTCGAGCCTGTTATCGCGGGCCTTGCTGCACACCACTAACCATAAGCTTCAAACTTTGGTGAAAGAATTAAATTTGGTCGGCGGCGAAGCGCACCGCGCTTTCGATGATGCCTATGCGTGCCTTCAGGTTTTATTCAAATGTTTTGAAAAACTTGACGCCGATGCTGATCTTGAAAGACTTTTGCAGATTCAGAAGAAGAACTTGTTTTGGTCAAACTATCTGATCACTTCGTTGAATAACGACAAATTTAAATACCTTGTTAAAGCCATTCAACAGCAGCGTTCAATCAACATTATTTATCAGGGTGGACAGACCAAAGATAACACGCGGCCGGTTAAGCCAATCGGCATTGTACGCAATCCTGATGGCGATTACCTTATGGCCGAGTGCGGTCTCGATTTGCAGAAAAAACGATTTTACATTGATAAAATCAAAGAAGTTGAAATTTTTTAGTCTGAGCTATCAGGTATTTTAGCTTTTGTGTCTTCAGAAATAAATTCTTCATCTGAAAATTCGCTGATTTGAATTGTTCTTTCGGCGTTAATTTTGATGAGCTTGGCGCGAATATCTTCAGCTAGTGCCTCAAGATGCTTGAAATCATCATTAGTTCTCAGCTTTAAGGCCGCACCTGATTTGGTCAGCCCTTTGCCATCCAAAACCTCTTCAAGAAAGCGCTGAAATGCGTAAAGGGGCCCTGCAATGCGGTGGGAAATGAGTTTGCCGACCATAAATAAAATAATCGAAAACAAAAGGGCCAGAATAAAGAAAGTATAAAGAAACGGATGAACAAATTTATTAATCAACGCCGGATTATAACCCACGATTTCCTGCAGCGTAACTTTAAGATACGTATAGGCAAAA
>JANPAD010000354.1:0-2858 GCA_031429735.1 Bdellovibrio sp.
TGGAGGCTCATTGGTTTTTGGAGTCGGTGACTGGTTTTTAGTTTTATTTATTACTTTTGTTTGTTCATTTGTTCCAATTATTGGTGCAGGTCCCGTGGCATTTGTCTTGGCGATCTAAGCTTTCTTTTCCGGGATGGATGGCGCCGGTATTGGACTGATTATCGTTTCGGCGATATCTGGAGCTATTGATAACGTGATTCGTCCCTACCTTGCAACTCGGGGTGAGGTTGAGGTGCCGACGTTAGTTGGCATTCTAGCCGTCATCGGCGGAGTCACGATTTGGGGGCTCAAGGGATTATTCTTAGGTCCGTTTGTCGCTTGCATGTTCTTTGGAGTCTTGCCTATTCTTTTACGCGATCAATTCGGTGACCGCGCGGTTTCGGATGATTCTGACGGCACCCTCAGCGGCACTCAAACGAATCTTTAAAAATAGAGTTTAATTCCGACGCGTGTGCCTTTGCGCTCGTAAGTGCTTTCTACGCCGTTCAATTTTGAACCTTGACGTTCTTGATAGATATCACCGAATAGGCGAAGCAATCCATATTCGATGAAAGCTCCGTAAGTCAGTTCATCGGCTGTGGATTCGCCGTAAAAACTTTCGCTAATAGTCCCGAAGCTGCGATAATTTCCCTGAATGCCGAAAAATTTCATCATGTAAAGTTGGAGAGTAACGGCCGGGAAAGACTGGTTCAATCGGTAGCTGCCGTTATCGGCAGTACGTGTGCGCAGTCCGTAATGCAGAGTAATATGCGAACCCTGCACGCTGTCACCGAAAACGCGTAGGTTGAAAATTCCGGTGGTATCGTTAAAGCTTTCTTGCGTGTTGTGCTGATGTTCAAAAGTTAAACCCACAAAACGCGCGTAGGCTGATACCTCGCCATGATAGCCGGTGATCGATTGCGACGACGTGATATTGTTTGATGTCGTGTCGAAGCTGTAACTTTGCAGTGAACCGCCCAAAACAAATTCATAAGGCGTCGGCGTGTTGATCGACAGCCACATGTCCATCAAAGCTCTGCGGTCTTTATTATCCAACCAATCCTGAAGTGTAAAACGCTTAGCTTCGCGGGCCGCCGCACTTGAAGAAAGCAGCCAAGGTCGAGAGCCACTTCCGCTGGTATCAAAACTTCGAGCCATTGCGGCATTTGCAGTCATGAAGTTTACGATGACTGCAAACACCGCCATCATGGCGTATTTGGGGAGGGGAGTTTTCAGCATCCTTGCGTGAACGAGTGTTTCCATACTTCTATTTTAGCACTTTTTAAAAGAGAGGTGCGTAAAGCCCCAACTTGTCTCATGTTGGGAAATGTTTGTGACTTTTTAGTCTAATTGCACGTCAGCCCTTTGCAGGGTTTTCGAGCCGTTTTTTCGCATGTAACAACGATGTAAGTGGTTCCGGTCAACTGGTCTGCGGGTAAAAAGGTTTGTGGAGGTTGTTTGTCGCCGTCGACTGTAAGTGCAGACGCAAGATCTACATCAAAATTGCAAATCCACTTTTCGACACCCGGATCAGAAGTTTGCGCGAGCGGCATTCCGCCTTGGAGTTTGAAGCCGTAGACAGCAGAACAACCGCCATTCACCAAGGTTTCATCTGCGTGGCAGGTCAAAATCGGATTGAGGCTGCGCGAGCTGAGTTCATTCAGTTTAGAAGTCGTGCTGATGCCGCGTTGAATACGGTTCGCACCGGACGGTTTTTCCCAGACGTAATCAAAAGGATATTTCGAAGCGTTCGCTGTCACCGCTTTAATTTCGTCAAGAGTCGTGCTGGCTGATGCCAACGTTAAAAGCGTTGATGTTACGATCGACAACAAGATGGATGTTAAAAATACGATTTGTTTCATAAAAGGTTCTCCTGAGCCGGAGATTGCCCTTGTTTAAATGATTAAAATAATGATTTACTTTTTAAATACCATTAACAGAATTTATGATTAGAGCTTAGGCCTATTCACTTGGTTTTGAGCCTCTTTTTGTCAATATGTCTGTGGATTCAACACTCAATTGGGTCTCGGGCCCAGAAAATTTAGCTGATGTCGGCATTTAAATTGAAGCGAAGTAGATCTCCGAGGTGGTTGATGAAAAATGCAATAGTGTTAACGGGCTTACTTTTAATGTCGGTTGCTTCTCAGGCCACTTCTGTTTGTGTTTTCAGACTTGAAAGCCAAGGTAACGAAAGAGAGCTTTATGTTGACTGCTCCCATACGGGAGGCCGACAAGTGACAGGCTTAGTGGCCAAGTCGGTCGATGTCGTCGACAACCGCACGCCGATTTCAAAAGCCAAGGTTAACTTTATCCGTTTTCTTTATGAAAAAGGCTACAAAGCCGAAACCGAAAATATTTTCGTTAAGCCGTAATTGAGTCTTTTCAAGCCTTCGTTTTTGAGCGAAAGCAACGCAGACAGTCCAAACTAAAGTCAGCAGACCAAAGTCGAGAGTTCAGTTTTAGGTGGACTAATTCTGTGTAAATTTTAAAATGTTTAGAATGAAACAATATTTTCTAATCTGTTTAATTCTAGTTTATCAAGTGGTGCTGTCAGCCCAGGACTCTGAAATTAAGGTAAAAAATTCGACTGAAGTTTTTGGAACAACGTTTACCTGGTACGCCGAAAATGAAGAATCAGATAAAAAAATTTCTGAACTAATTGAAAAAGTTAAAGCTGAAACTCCGGCTTACGATCCGGATTGCTATTATTCTAAAAAAAGTCCCTGTGCCGTTAAGCCAACCGAAGCAACTCAGGAATTGGACAAACTGTCTGCAGAATACAAAAAAGAAACTGCCGGGGCATTTGATGTGACGGCTAAAGTCGAAAAGCTGTCGCAACGTGATTACGGCGGTGTGGCTCAGGGTTTTGTCATTGATAA
>JANPAD010000355.1:0-12605 GCA_031429735.1 Bdellovibrio sp.
TGCGTAGCCAAGTACGCAAAAAAAGAGCCCAGAAAAATTCTGAGCTTTTTGTATCTTACTCTTTCAAGAAGCGGAGTAATTTATAAATTTAAGCTGAAATTAGTCGCCGAAAACAACTTTTTTAGGCTTAGTCGAACCTTTAGTTCTTAAGGCGGCTTTACGTTTTTTACCTTGAGTCGATTTTTTGTGTGAACGGATGTATTCAGTTTTGCTAGTTTTAGATGCCATTTTATACCTCAATTATTTGAAAGCTTTTAACGAAGACCAAATTTCTATCAAAAAGGAATGCTTAAGTCAAATAAGTGCTTTTGGTCGGACTGGTCGTCTGTATTGCCAACATATGCGTAATGGAGGCTAAATTGGGGCCCGTCGAAGCCTATTCCGCCTGTCAGATAGTCCTGAGCGGTCACCCGGTTATTCTGGTAGCCGAACCGGATCACCAGCCATTCGTTGATGAAATTTTCAACTCCGTACATGTAAATCAGCTCATCTGTTTTGTTTTCAGGACCCGACATGATGTCGAACCGAAGTCTGGAGAAATTAGCGTAGGTGTAGCTGAGGCCCGCTCCTACGGTTTTTTGCAGCTCAAGCGCCGCGGGCAATTTGGTATGAGTTGAACTAATTTTGTTGGCGACAAGACCGAATCCGAAATCTTTACTGAGAGCAACGGTCAAACCCAAATCTGCGACGCCCTGACGGTACTTGGTCTCAGCACCGGTGTTGTTCTGGATATCACTGTACTCCACCAAAGAAACGGTCGTTCCGATCGTTAAAATTTTCCACCGTGGCAAAGCCAACGCCAAACCAATTTTTCGTGTATCGATCAAATCACTTTTTGTCTGAATATATTCAAGCGCCGCCGGAAAAAAAGATTCGCGTCCGTTATCTACAACTGTGATCGCGTAATCATCCTGTGAATAATTAACCGTTAAAAATTTTGAAGGAAAATCGACCAAAAAAGCCGGGTTCAGCAATATACCGTCAGTGGTGTCGACTGCGCCTCGCCCCGAACCGCCTGTGGCATTTGAAACAGCGCCGATGTTAGCAAAAACCTGAAAACTGATAAGTAAAGAAATCAAGGTAGCGAAAATATTTTTCATGTTGTGTTACGCTACCAAAGAATAATTTGGAAAACAAACTAGAAACTTGTGCTCGTTCTGACGCAGATACTTGCGAATTGCGGACAGCGACCTAAAGCGCGCGCCACATCTCCTGATTTGTTGCCGACGTACGTAACACCCATTTGAGAATAACGTGAAAGATAACATTCGCTATTCGTTGCTGAGTTGCCGTCAACAGATGCGTTGTAATTAACACCGATATCGGCCATCGGCGACGAAACAATCAAGCCTGTGGTCGGCAAGTAGCAATTAGTCGATCTGTTCACCAAACAAAGTGGTAACGTCGAACGTGTAGCCGGGTTGTAATTCGTATTTTCTCGAACAACAAAGCCAATTGCCCATTGAGACTCAGGATAATGACGACGTAAGCGCGCAACACGGGCTCTCAAGGCTGTTCCGGTTGCTGAAGCGGCCAAATCGCTTGCGAATATTTCAGAACATGCGGGCTCTGATATTTTTTTATTATTCAATTCGTTTGTTTTCATGATGACGTAGTTTTCACAGGTCCAAGATGCGCCCGGAGCCAACGAACCCGTCGACAGATCTTTTTCAACAACACGACTTAAAATATTACGACGTTGACTCGAAACAGATGCGTTCTTTGTAATAAAGCCCAATTCAAAACCGCGGCCATAGGCTCTGTTGAGGGGCGACTTGTCCGGACGTCGCGGAGAATTTAAACCGAAACTTCCGGTTAAATCCGAAGATGAAACGGTTGAGGTGTTGCCGTAGGTCACAGCTAAAACATACTGATTCTGATTGAATTTTTCACGAACTCGGTCTGAGTATTCTTCCCCAGCACCTAGGCCGTCATCCACACCGCCTGTGGGCTGTAGGCTTTCATCAAATGCCGCCGAAAATCCAAACGAACTTTCAATTGTATCCGGCGTCGAGGCGGTATTGAGATTGAAAACACGGGGGCCTTCAGCTGTGACAGTTTTATTCGGACCAAACTGAACGTTTTTAGTGATGTTCGCGAGAACCGGGTTTGAAGAGAGAATTGAACTCTCGTAGAAGCCATCCCGATTCAGAATGATGTTACTTGAAACGTTCGGGTCAATGACATCGCGTACAACCGAAAGATCCGTTTTAAAACGAACCGCATACTGAATCTGGAGATCTTTGTTTTTTTCAGAATTTTCAAGAATAAACTGAATCTGTGAGGGAATCAAAGTTGTGTTGGGGTAGACTGGGTTCACGTTTTGCGCCAGATACTGCAAAAAATCAGATTTAAGCTTAACGCCGGCCTTAACAGCGCCTGTGCCAGTGCTGTCCACGAAACCCTCGTTTGCCCCAATTTTAAGCCCATGCAGCAAGCCGCCGCTATTCAAGCCTGAACCGACACAAGAATTATATGAAATCGTATCCACGACCGTGTCGAATGCAAAAGGCACATCATTTAAAATTTTAGTGGTTGCGTCGCCCGCATTGCTTGTCGCGGTCAGAAGACTTGGAGTCGTCTGCATCGTACAGCCCAAAGAGAAATAAACACCGAACAAGATGTAAATTATATTCAGCGCATTTTTTTTCATCAACATCATGGTAACACATTCCGTTAGCACATTCTTTAAGTGCTCAACATCTTGTCTCATTATGATATATTTTACGGATGAAAACATTCACCCTGTTGACAGTCATGACATTGGTCCAGTTCGTAAGCTCTCTGGCAGGCGCTTATATTCTGCCGCTTGAAAATATTTTGCAAAAAAACGCGGCTCTGGCCGGCGCGGGCATCCTTAGTGTCGAACAAGACGTCCGTTTCACAGAAGCCGGAAAGACCTATACAGTTCATGAAACGTGGCTGATTGAAGGCGACCGCAATTTACGCCTGACCGCCCGTGGCCTCGGCGAACTCCGCGATGTCGTGAACTTAACTTACCTCTACAACAATAAAAACCGCACTCAAAAAGTCGGCGGCAACCGCCAAACAAAACCCGCCGGGACCGATTTTTTCGAGAAGTTTTTAGCAATCAAATCAAAAGACTCTTACTTGGGTTATTTAAAAGAATACAGCATCACCGACCAAGTCCGTTTATCGCGCGCCGGTGGCCGTGTTTGTTTTGCAATAGGCGATATATCCCCGTCAACGTCACAGCTGACGCCGCAAATATGGTTTGATCAGGATTCTTTCAGGCTCGCTAAAATACGTTTCGCTAGTCAGGCTGAAATCGATTTCACCGAATACGAGGAAAGAAACAGTGTTCATTACCCGAAACGAAAGCTCATCGCTTTCGAGGGTCAAACAATTAATATTGTCGTCAGTAAATTCGGACCGAGCGCTTCATCAAGCATCCGTGATTTCTATCCTGAAACTGTTGAAGCTGCTTCGGTCTTGAATACTTCGTCTTTGGGTAGCGTCGGCAGCCAAATCGAAACATTTTACACGAGGTTTCGATGAGTTCAGTCGTATCGGTTGCGGTCGATGCACCGATCGCTGAGAACCTGAGCTATCTTCAGAATGAAAACTTTAAAGTACAGCGCGGTGACGTCGTTGAAGTGCAGCTGGGCCGAAGAACCGTCTTAGGGGTTGTCATTCAAACTGATCAACCTTTGCCGGTCGCGGTTGAAGGTGAGAAAACTTTTGAAATGAAAGCCATTTCAGCGCTTCATGCTGAATGGCCGCGTCTCAGCGAAACCCATTTGCGGTGGCTTGAATGGATGGCTGATTACTATTTACACCCGCTAGGTCAAGTTCTTAAACTTTGTTTTCCGCCGCTTGAACGCACCACAAAGGTACGGGCCTCGAAACGCGCGTCAGTAGTGCCTAACCTGGCCCACGTCACACCCCATAAACTCAATGCCGAGCAGCAAACATGTGTTGATGCCATAGCTGCACGCCAAGGGTTTTCGGCTCACCTGATTCATGGAGTGACAGGGTCGGGCAAAACTGAAATCTATCTTGAGCTTTTCGAGAAGATGTTAGAAGAAAACAAACGCGGCCTTTTTTTGTTGCCTGAAATTTCTCTGACGCCGCAACTTATTAATCGGTTTGCGCAGCGTTTTGGTGACCAAATCGCCGTACTTCACTCGCAGTTGACCGACCGCGAACGCACCAATCAGTGGTGGCAAATCGTTGAAGGACATAAAAAAATTCTGATCGGCGCACGTTCAGCCCTTTTTTGCCCGATTGAGGGCCTAGGTTTAATTGTTGTCGATGAAGAACACGAAGCCAGTTTTAAACAAGATGAAAAGTTAAAATATAACGGTCGCGATTGCGCCGTCATGCTGGGTTATAATCACCAATGCCCGGTGCTGTTAGGGTCAGCCACGCCAAGTGTCGACTCTTGGAAAAACGCTCTGGACGGCAAATACACGCTTCACCAAATCAAAAAACGCGTCAACAACCGGCCTTTACCCGAAATGACAGTTATCGACATGCGAGTCGAAAAACAAAACAATGCTGTTCAGAAAATTTTCGGTAAACCGAATTGGCTTTCGCAAAAGCTTTACGATGAAATGCAGCACCGCTTAGAAAAAAATGAGCAAGTGGCTTTATTGTTGAATCGTCGTGGCGTGGCTCAAATGGTGTTTTGCCCCAGCTGCGGTTATTCGGTTGAATGCCCGAACTGTGACATCAGCCTATCATTACATGCCGGAACACATTTGGTCTGCCACTACTGTGATTACCATGAAAATTTGAAAACCAAATGTCCTGGTTGCACCGATGGACAACTGATTAATCTTGGTTTAGGCACCGAAAAGGTTGAAGAAGATTTAAAACGCCTTTTCCCGGACAAGGTCGTTGCACGTGCCGATCGTGATGAAATCAGCACGCGCGAAGAGATGGAAGAGTTGATCAAAAAAATGGAGACTTCTGAAATCGATATTTTAATCGGCACTCAGATGATCGCGAAAGGCCTCGACTTTCCGAACCTGAAATTGGTAGGCTTGATATTGGCTGATATCAGCTTCAACTTGCCCGACTTCCGCGCAACGGAAAAAAGTTTTCAGCTCATTACACAAATGAGCGGTCGTTCAGGCCGCCACGTCAAAGAAAATGAATCGGCCGGTCAAGTCGTCATTCAGACCTACAACACGTCACATGACAGCATTGTTTTTGCCCAAAACCATGATTACGAAGGTTTTGTGACGAATGAATTAATGCAGCGCCAGCAGCTTAACTATCCGCCGTTTCATCGCTTAGGTGCTCTTCGAATACAGTCTCAACAGCTTGAAAACGTCCGTCAAACAGCGCACCAGCTTGCTGAGCGCGCTCACGCCCTTAAAAATAAATTTTCTGCATTCTCAGAAGTAGAAATCCTGGGGCCGGCCGCCGCCCCGCTCGCTAAGCTCAGAAATCAGTTTCGCTATCATCTTTTATTGAAATGCGCGCAACCTCAAATTATGAATCAATTTATCCGCCGGCTGATGGGCAATACAAAATGGATTTCTAAACAAACAAAAGTTGTCGTAGATATTGACCCATTGAATTTGTTGTAAAATAATAGAACCACATGCCGAAATGTATAAGTTGCAACCTTGATATGCCGGAAATATTTCCGATTGATCTGGATCTCAGAGATAAGCTGAAAAAAGCTGATCCGAGCTATCCTGTCGGCGAAGAAATTTGCAAATCCTGCATCGTTGATCTGCGTAAAAGAGTTTATGGTTCGGGTGGCTTGCTGCTCGCTCAAGAGCGAGCAAAAGATGACCGCAAGAAAAAGCTTTGGACCTCGCGGGTTGCCCTCGTTAAGCAAGGCAATGCACTGATGAACGGCAAGCTTCTGAATGAAGCCGCTGTTTCCTATGAAAAGTATCTCCGTATGTTAGAGTTGGTTTTCGATTGTAAAACCGGCCAACTTTCTCCTGAGTCTTTAAAAGAGGCGGCCAAAACTGCGGAGCTAACGATTATTTCAGGCGTTTACTGGGATTTGCTGCGAATCTACGACTCAAGCGACCAGTTTGCAGATCGCCAACGTCATGCGGCCTCACAGTTGGCCAAATTTATCAATTACACACCTGTGTATGCTGACATTATGAAAAAAGCGAATGTCTTCATGAAAAGCGCCCGCAACCCCGAAGTGGTCAGGTATTTTATTGGACAGGCTAAGAAAAAACGCACTCGTTGTTTTATAGCGACGTCTGCATTTGAAACTCCGAATGCCCTTGAAGTGCAGTACTTACGCGTCTTTAGAGACCATACTTTGAAATCTTCATACTGGGGACGCAAGTTTGTGTACATCTATTACAAGACTTCGCCGGCTATCGCTGACTTTCTCGACAGCCAATTTTGGCTGAAACCCTTCGTACGCTCAGTTTTGCGTCTCATTGTTAAATCAATTTAATTTTTAAGCCGATACAAGATTTTACTTGCAACCAGGCCTTGGTTTCGGGATCGTTAACGTATGCACATCTACGATTATATCATCATTGGCAGCGGAACGACGGGTCTTACAATTGCCCGCCAAATTTTTCAAGAAACTCAAAACATTTTAGTTTTGGAAGCACAAGACGAAGTCGGTGGGAATAACCGCCCGGTTAAGTTGAATGATCATGTTTTAAATAACGGACTTCGTTATTTTCCGCATACTGATGCTTCAATGAAAGCCCTCGGTTTTTTACAGCAGCTTTTACCTCAACCGGTTTTAAAATCGACTGAACCTGTTGAGAACGGCGTACAAACCTACGAATCAACAGGCTTTAAAAAGTTTTTGGGTTTCGGCGAACATTCACCTGAGTTTTATGATCAGCTTTCTTACTACCTCAGCAATAACGAAGCTGGGTTGCAAATGCAGCCTTACGAATGGATTCAGCAATTCGCTCAAGACTTAGCGCCGGTGATTCAGAATAAATCAATTGTCACACGCTTCGGCTTCGAAGGCCTTGATACAGAAAAACCGAAATTAACCCATGTCATAGTTAACGGCAGTAAAACTCTTTACGCACAAAACTTTATCTTTGCCGGCGAAGTGAAGGACCTGGCTCTTTTAGTTCCTGATGACGTCTTGAATGCCCGCAACAAAGCTAAATTGAAAAAATCGACGGCTTGGCAAAGTGTTAATCTTGATCTTTACCACGAAGCCAAAGTTGAAAAACGTAATTTATTTTTATTGAATGGCACAACAGATGACGATATCGGGCCTTGCATCGGCCGCTTTGTTTCTGACCACTATTCTCAATGGACTAGCTTTGTTGAATCTGAAATAGCAGAAGACACTGAAAATATCGGTCACGTTTTGAAAAAAATGAAACGACAGATTAAGCGCGCTTTCCCTGAATTGGCTGATTCAATTAAAAAAGAGAGAATTTCTGTTTCAACTGCGCTTTCAGGTTCTGATTTAAAATTAAGTGCAAACGGTAGTTTGCCGAAAGTTGATAATTTGTGGATTGCCTCGGCTCAAATGAGCCCTTACCAAAATTTACTGGGTTCTTTAATGCAAGCCCGTTTGATCTTAAGCTCTTTGGGTTTTGTCAGCAATGCGGATATTGAACCTCAGATTGAAAACGAAACAACAATCGAAGCTTAGTTTTTTAAGCTTCGATTGTTCAAATACTACTTAGTCTGCGACAACAGCTTTGTAAGCAAATGCCCCGACAACCGCGCCCACAGCCGGAGCTAAGATAAACAGCCATAATTGCTCAAGCGCCCAGCCGCCAACAAAAATCGCAGGCCCTATGCTTCTTGCCGGATTAACTGACGTATTTGTAACCGGAATCGTCACCAAATGGATCAGTGTTAAAGTCAGACCGATGGCGATCGGCGCAAAGCCTGCCGGAGCTTTTTTATCGGTGCTTGATAAAATTATGAAAAGAAAGAATGCCGTTGCAACGATTTCTGTGACAAGGGCCGACACCAATGAGTAGCCGCCCGGAGAGTGTTCGCCGTAGCCGTTGGTCGCAAAACCCGAAGCAACGACGTCAAAGCCGCCTTTACCACTGGCGATAACATACAAAATACCTGCGCCGATAATGCCACCTACAATTTGAGCCATTATGTACGTTAGAATTTCGCCTTTAGGATGCTTGCCCGCGGCGGCTAAACCGATTGTAACAGCCGGATTCAAATGACAACCCGAAACCGCGCCGATTGAATAGGCCATCGTTAAAACGGTCAAACCAAAAGCCAGTGAAACACCATGTAAGCCGATACCGACTCCCGGAAAGGCCGCTGCTAAAACTGCTGCTCCACATCCACCTAGTACCAACCAGCACGTCCCGATCGCTTCAGCGAATAACTTTTTTGAAATCATAGAACCTCCAATATATGTAAACATATTGAAGCTTAATTCTTGTAGCTTTGGGTATGTCAGGAGCGTTACAGGTACTATTTGACAAATGTCATTTTGACTTCGCGTTTAGGGTCTAACTGCGGAAAGTTATACTTAGCCGCTGTGCGAATCATTGATACAAATTGCGGGCTGTTGCGTTCCGGACAATTTGAAATATCCAGCGTAATTTCTGAATACGTGCTACGGTCTGGGCTTTCGGACGCGCTTAGAACTTTTGAACAGCTCAAACCGTTGATGTCTTCATTTAAAACATTTTTTAGTCCACAGCCCACATTTGAAGGAGCCATGTAAGCCGATGTAAACTGTTCTAATCTTGCACCGTAGGTCAAAGTTTTACAGCCGATCATCGGTACGCGTTCAACAAAAAACTGACCATCTTCATCTACATTTTGAACAACAAGATAGAGCCGGTCGTAAACATTGATGGCGCCGGCTGCAAACGATTGAGTTGAAATGGCTGAAGCTAAAATTGCAAAAATGAGTGTTTTCATGCTTCATTGTTTTCCTCTGACCTAGGGCCTCTGTCAAAAGATTCTGATAAGCCGGCATGGCCGAGGCCTCAAAATTTGGACAACGACCTCAGAAAACAACGCCATTAAGTCTCTTTTTAGATTAAAAAATAGGCAAAAAAGCTGGGTACGTACTTCAAGCGTCGTTTGCGGAGTTTAAAACGCTTAAATTGGTGTGATTTTCACGAAGGTTTAAGGGCGCATCCTAGACTGAAAATGAGGGGTGATTTTAGCCCCTTGCTTCACTGTTTTCACTATGATATCACGTACCTCACTATAACACACGAATGGGTAATTAACTGGTCTCGTGAATGTGAGGGGAAACCCCACCGCGAGCTTACTCGGCCAAAAGAGTGTTCGGTGCCAGGTCCTGTTTCTTGTTTCTTCTCAGCAAGAAACAGGACCAGGCACTCCACTCGACCGAGCACTGCCCTTCGGAGGATAAAACTAGTAAGAAAGAGGATACCTGCATGGCACAAGTTACCATGAAAGAAATGTTAGACGCTGGAGTACACTTCGGTCACCAGACCCAACGTTGGAACCCAAAAATGAAACCTTATGTTTTCACGGCTCGCGGTGGAATTCATATCATCGACTTACAAAAAACAGTCGTTCGTGCAAACCAAGCTGCTGAATTCGTAAAAGAAATCGCGGCTGAAGGTGGCGCAGCTATTTTTGTCGGTACTAAAAAACAAGCGATTGAGCCGGTTCAAGAAGCTGCTCGTCGTTGTGGCCAATACTTCGTTACAAAACGTTGGTTGGGTGGAATGTTGACGAACTTTGAAACGATCAAAGCTTCTATCGACCGTTTACGTAAAATCGACGCCATGAAAGAAAAAGGCGAATACAATCTTTTAACTAAAAAAGAACGCGCCGGTCTTGATAAAGAAGCTGAGCGTTTAACTGAATATCTTGAAGGTATCAAAGACATGAAAACATTGCCTAAAGTAATGTTCGTTGTCGATATGCCTAAAGAACACATCGCGATTGCTGAAGCTAAAAAATTAGGTATCAAAATCGTTGCGATTGCAGATACAAACTCTGATCCTGAATCTGTTGATTTCCCGATCCCGGGTAATGACGATGCGATCCGTTCAATTAAATTGTTCACAAACTTAGTTGCTGATTCTTTCATTGAAGGCGCGAAACTTTGGGAACAAAAAATGCGCACTCAAACTGATAAAGGTTCTGACTTAGCTAAAGAAAAAACAGAAGCAGCACCGGCACCTCGCGATGCTCGCGGCCGTGGCCCACGTGGTCCTCGCCCTGAAGAAGCTAAAGCAGCAGGTCCAACAGTTGTTAAGGCCAACAAGACACGTAAACTTGTTGCAGCCGGCACAGCTGACTTAGTTGAAATCGAAGCAGAGTTGAACGAAACTCCTAAAGCTGACGATACAGCTGAGTAGTTTTCAGTCCGCTCTCTGACCTAAATTAAAGTTCAAAAAATCAAATATCAAACACCCGTTTTTCAAACAAAGCGGGCTGACTTAAAGAGGAGATATCCCTATGTCGATCTCAGCTACAATGGTTAAAGAATTACGCGAAAAAACAAGCGCCGGAATGATGGATTGTAAAAAGGCTCTCGAAGAATCAAAAGGCGATTTCGAAGCAGCCGTTGAATGGTTACGCGTAAAAGGTCTCTCTGCAGCAGCAAAAAAAGCTGACCGCGTAGCAGCTGAAGGTTTAGTTTTCGCATTAAATTCAGGTAAAAACGCAGCAGTTGTTGAAGTGAACTCTGAAACAGATTTCGCTTCTCGTAACGACGGTTTTAAAACCTTAGTTAACGTTATTGCAGATCACGTGTTGAATACTATGGACTCAGCAACTCCAATCTTGGATCAAAAAACAGCAGCCGGAAAACCTGTTGGCGACCACGTTAAAGAAGCCATCGCAACAATCGGTGAAAACATGGTTCTTCGCCGTTTTGAAAGATACACTGTTCAAGGTGCCGGCCTAGTCCACACTTACATCCATGGCGAAGGTAAAATTGGCGTTATGATCGAAGTTGGCGCGACGAACGACGTGTCGGCAAACTCGGCTGAAGCGCGTACATTTGCAGCAGACGTTTGCATGCACATCGCAGCGACCAATCCAATGGCTCTTTCACAAGACCAAATGGACGCTGCTGTCGTAGCTAAAGAAAAAGAAATTTTAAAAGCGAAAAACTTAGAACAAGGTAAAAAACCTGAAATGATCGACAAAATCGTTGAAGGTCAAATTCGTAAGTACTTGGCTGAAAACTGCTTAGTCGACCAATCTTTTGTTAAAAATCCGGATTTAACTATTTCGGGCTACGCAAAAGAAGCCGGTAAAAAAGCCGGCGGCGACCTGACAATCAAACGTTTCGTACGTTTTGAACTTGGCGCGGGCATCGAGAAAAAAGTTGTCGATTTCGCGGCTGAAGTTGCTGCTCAGACAAAGACTCACTAGTTCATGTGAGATAGTAGATTGATCAAAAACCCAAGCAAAACTTGGGTTTTTTTTAGCCCTGAATTAATCCTTAAAATCATTCATTGCTTGGAGTCCTAAGTGGCAAAATCGGTTTATAAAAGAATTCTACTCAAGTTAAGCGGCGAAGCTTTGGCGGGCTCTCAAGGAACCGGAATTAACACGGCCGTTATCAAACAAATTGCCCAAGATATTAAGGTGGCCCACGCAACGGGCGTTGAAATCGGTATCGTGATCGGCGGCGGTAACATCTTTCGCGGTATTGCGGCTTCGGCCCAAGGTATGGATCGCGCAAGCTCTGACTACATGGGCATGCTGGCAACTTGTATCAACTCTTTAGCCCTGCAAGACGCTCTTGAAAAAGAAGGCGTTCCGACCCGAGTTCAATCGGCTATCGAAATGGCTGAAATTGCTGAACCTTATATTCGTCGCCGAGCCGTGAGACACCTTGAAAAAGGACGTATCGTTATTTTCGGCGCCGGCACCGGTAACCCTTACTTTACAACCGACACGGCCGCTTCATTGCGGGCCATGGAAATCAACGCCGAAATCCTAATGAAAGCGACGAAAGTAGATGGTATCTACGATAAAGATCCGAATAAATTCAGCGATGCCAAACGCTACGATAAAATCACGTATATCGAAGTGCTTCAGCAAGGCCTCCAAGTTATGGATTCGACCGCTATTAGCCTTTGTATGGACAATAAGCTGCCGATCATGACTTTCGATCTTGCTAAACCAGGCAATATATTAAAAGCTGTATGTGGCGAAAGCATCGGAACATTAGTTCATTAAGCATTTGATTATCATTTAATAAGGAGTCTTACATGTTAGACCAAGTTAAAACCTCTGCTAAAACAAAAATGGAAAAAGTCGTCACCGGCCTGATTGAAGAACTTAAAAAGGTTCGCACAGGCAAAGCCCAGGTTTCGATGCTAGATTCAGTTCGCGTGAACTACTACGGCCAGCAAGCTCCTTTAAACCAAGTGGCCGCGGTTTCTACTCCGGATGCTAAAACCTTTCTGATTGCACCTTGGGAATCTTCAATCTTAAAAGAAATTGAGCAATCTTTGGTTAAATCTGACATCGGCATGGCGCCGATCAACGATGGCAAAGTGATCCGCTTAAAAGTTCCTGATCTGACTGAAGAACGTCGTAAAGATCTAGCTAAACAAGTTAAAAAAATTACCGAAGACGCACGTGTCGCTGCTCGTTTGGTTCGCCGCGACGCGAATGAAGAAGTAAAAACACTGTTTAAGGGGAAAGTCATCAGCGAAGACGAATCAAAAAAGGGCGAG
>JANPAD010000356.1:0-5581 GCA_031429735.1 Bdellovibrio sp.
AACGCAGCAACATTATTCTTCATAGAAAGACTCCCAACTTACGAAACACAAGAACTGCAATAACCCCTGCTAAAATGAAAGTCACAGTTGCTGCTAAGGACCTTGGAGAAAGCCGACTTGTTCCACAGACACCATGACCGCTGGTGCAACCACTGCCAAGAACGGTCCCAAATCCCACCAACAACCCAGCAATTACGAGCGTCCAATCCTGAGTGGGCAAGCCACCGGAAAATACGTCAGGTCGAAATAATTTAAGAATGAATCCACCGACGAGCATTCCAGTCATAAAATACCACCGCCAAGCCCTATCTCCATTTGTCGGAGCCGCTGTCGCGCCGTATATAATTCCGCTGACCCCGGTTACTCGACCATTCAGATAGAGCATCAAAGAGACCGCAGCACCTATCAAGACGCCGCCCAACAGCGGCAAGTAAAAACTATCCATCTAAACACCACCTTTATCTTCAATTGGAAGCTTACATTTAAACTCTAAGGATCTTTCTTTTTCTTCAAACACGCCGCATGCCATATTAGCCGGCAGAGACTCTTTAATCTTCTTCGGCAAATCCAGCTTGAGATCTTTCATAATCTGAACGAACTGTGACTTTGATTTACCACTGCCAACACGCGGGTTGTAGCGTATTTCCATTTCAATTGTCGATGAAGTAAATCCGTTGTAGTCATGCGCCGGATAAACCTCGGTTTCTGGTGGAAGCGTAAACAGCTTCTGATGAACGCTTTCATAGAGTTCTTCGGCAGAACCACTTTGAAAGTCAGTACGTCCTGTTCCTCGTATAAGTAGCACGTCGCCTGTGAAAACCTTTTGTTCACAATAAAAGCTCAGTGAAGCGTCTGTATGGCCGGGGGTTTCTAAAGTTTGAATTGTGAATTGTCCGAATTTTAATTCATCGCCATCACTTAGATTCAAATCAGCGCAAGTTACGCTTGCTGTTTTAGGCACTGCCGTTTTGACTCCGGTTCGCTTTCTAATTTCGCCTGCACCCGTCACATGATCTGCATGAATATGGGTATCAAGCACATAAATAAGTTTTAAACCCAACTCTGCGATAAGTCTTAAGTCTCGGTCTACCGTTTCAATCACTGGATCAATCAAAACGGCTTCTTTTGAGAACGCGTCTGCAAGCAAGTAAGTGTAAGTCGAACTCTGAACCTCGAAAAGTTGTTGAAAAATCAAATTGCTGTTCATTTTACACCTCTTTTTGCACTTGACCCGAACATATAATTATATTAAGATATTATAATATGAAAAGTCAAGGAAACATTTCCACACTCGAAATGAACAATAACTGCAAAAGTGTGGCCGCTATTTTAAAAGCCATCTCTCACCCTCAGCGGCTCATGCTTCTCTGCCATCTTGCAGATGGAGAAAAAACCGTCGGTGAACTCGAAATACTTTGCAATGGCTCACAGTCAGCAATCTCTCAGTTTTTGAAAATAATGAAACTTGAAAATTTATTAACCTCTGAAAAGCGTGGGCTCTTCGTTTATTATCGAATTCACGACCCTAAATTGAAGAAGCTCGTTTTTTCTCTTTATAAAATATTTTGCAAATGATGGGGTGGATGTGCTCTCATCCTGCTGGCGCAAGTATTGGTTAGCCATTTGGTAAAAAAAAGGCGTTCGTGATTACGAACGCCTGTAAACTATTTAACAACTGGCTTTGGCCGACTCTTGCCCATAGCCTTTTCTCCAAAAAAGATTATAGACCCTTTAAATCGAAAAACTGAAAAATCTCTAATCCATCAAGATGTGTAAACCTCAGACTACTTGGTGGCGACAGCAACCAACATCTCACAAGGTCCGCTAAAGCCCTTGCCCGGATTTCAAATTTTGACAATTCAAACAGAATCTCAGCCCCGGTTTTACTCCTAATTCTAAACTGTTCCAATCCCCAGCGCATCGCTGTATGAAGGCTACAAATAGCCAGCCCTAGACCCAGGCGGCCCTATGTGCGGGTCGACTGGGGCTATTTCAAATTTTCGACGATTGTTGCAATGAGTTCTTTAATTTTAATAGGCTTGGTGAGATAGGCCGTGTAGCCGGCCGCGATACACTGCTGTTTCACTTCACTCATAGCATGAGCCGATAATGCAATAATCGGTTTTTTGTAGCCCGCTTTACGTAGATTTCGCGTTGCTGTGTAGCCGTCCATTTCGGGCATTTGGATGTCCATAAGAATGAGTGCAAAGTCACCTGCAATTGCCTTTTGATAACCTAACAGTCCATTCTCGGCAGAATCCACCAAGACACCGTATTTAAGCAAATAACGCGAAATCAAAAACTGGTTGTCCGGAGAATCATCCACCACCAACACTTTCAATCCCATAAGAATATCACAATGGGATTCATCAAGTCTGGCCATGTCCTTACTATTACGATCACTGTCAGAGCTTCGTAATTTCGGCTGACTCTCTATTTGCACCAGAAACGTCGAACCCTTGTTCAGAGAAGATTCCAATATGGTAATGTCTCCACCGAGTGATCTTGCCAACTTCCGTGCGAGTGGCAGACCCAGTCCCGATCCGCCGAAGCGACGTGTCGTCGTTTCATCGGCTTGGGCGAAAACTTCAAAAACATTAATTTTTTGCGCTTCAGCTATTCCAATTCCAGTATCGGTAATTTCGAAAAAAAGACTTTCGCTCCCCGTCACATCTTTACGGCCAAAGCATTTTATTTTTACAGATCCGGTCTGCGTAAATTTAATCGAATTGCCCACCAGGTTAAGGAGAATCTGCCGTACCCGAGTGGGATCGGTAACCACCTGTTTTGGTGTCGTATCATCGCAAACGTACTCGAGCAGCAGGCCCTTTTTTTTGGCGGTTTCCTCCAACAACAAAATAACATCGAAGGCAATTTTTTCGGGATAGGTATCCGTATATTCAAGAACAAGACGGCCCGCCTCAACTTTAGACAAATCAAGCACATCATTAATAATAACCAGCAGGTTTTCACCGTTACGTCTAATGATTTCCAGAAAACTCTTTCGTTCAGTTAGGGGCAGTTTATCGTTACGTAAAAGATCGGCAAAACCCAGCATCGCGCCCAGTGGCGTTCTGATTTCATGCGACATGTTAGCAAGAAACGCCGTTTTAAAATAGTTGGCCTTCTCGGCCGAATCTTTGGCGAGCCGCAACTCTTCCTGGGTTTTTTTTAGGCTGATTAAAAGATCTTCCTGTTCTTTTTTGTGCCGGAACAGCTCAATGAAGATATTCACTTTGCTTTTAACCGCATGCGTATCAAGCGGCTTCAACAAAAAATCTACTGCTCCACTTTCGTATCCGTTAAAGGCAAAGCTTTGATCTTTTGCAGTGGCCGTTACGAAAATTATGGGAATATTTTTAGTTCGATTTGTACCGCGCATGAGTTCCGCCAGTTCAAAACCGCTCATGACGGGCATTTTTACGTCAATCAGCGCCAGCGCAAAATCGTGATTCACCATATATTCCAGTGCTTCGGTGCCAGAAAGTGCTTTAAAAATCTCGACATCGTCCCGCTGGAGCAAACCTTCCAAAGCAATAAGATTGTTTATCAGATCGTCAACAATCAAAATCTTAAATATACCCTTTTGCTCCGAGATCATTTGTGTCCATTCTTCGGTAATATCACGCGGATCAATGACAAGAGTTTATCCAGATCCACGGGCTTTGATATATAATCGTTGGCTCCTGCATCCAAGCACTTGGTCTGATCATCTTTCATGGCTTTTGCCGTAACAGCTATAATCGGAAGTTTTTCAAACCTGGCTTGCTTGCGGATACGGCGAGTGGCTTCGATGCCATCCATTTCCGGCATCATAATGTCCATCAGCACCAGATCAATATCGGCATTTCGCTCCAGCGCTTCGATAGCTTCTAAGCCATTTCGACCAATTAAAATCTTTGCGCCTTTCTGTTCAAGTGCCGACGTAAGCGCAAAAATATTTCTTATGTCATCATCGACCAGCAGAATTGTTTTACCTTCAAAAGTGTGCTCACGGGCTCTGGCCAGTTTATGCATCTGCTTATGCTCCGGTGTCATCTCGGCTTCCGACTGATGCAAAAACAACGAAACTTCCTCAACCAGACCCTCGGGCGATGTGGCTCCCTTGATGGTCAGGTTCCTTGCAAAACACGCCACTTTGGTTTCTTCTTCTTCGTTGAGCGGACTGCCCGTATAGACAATGACCGGCGGGAAAGTAGAGATATTTTCCTGAACCATTTGATTAAGCAGCTCATCCCCGCCCATGTCCGGAAGTTTCAAATCCAGGATTAAACAATCATAAACATTATCTTTCAGCGCAATTAAGGCCGCTTTTGCCGTGGGTGCTTCACTGATCTTGATGTTGTCATCCATCAGCAACTGGCTGATGCTTTTTCTTTTGTTCGCGTCATCCTCCACCACCAGAACGGACTTAATTTTTTTTGAAAATCTGTCTTCGAGTTTTTTAAAGGCCGCTTTAATTTCATCGCGCTTGATTGGCTTGAGCATATAGCCGATCGCTCCCATACTCAGTGCTACATTCTTGTAGTCTTCAACTGAAATCACATGCACCGGTATATGGCGGGTTTTTGGATTTTCCTTAAGACGATCCAGAACTACGAGACCAAGATGATCCGGTAGTTTCATATCCAGCAAAATAGCATCCGGAATAAACTCAAGCGCCATTGCATAACCTTCGTCGGCACTCTGAGCCACAAGACACTTAAATTTTAGCTCATGCGCAAGATCAAACAGAATCCTAGAAAACTGTGCTTCGTCTTCAATAACCAGAATTGTACGGCTTTCTTTGCTGAGATCGGCGCGGTCGTCTTCAAATGGCGGCAGCAGCAAACTTTCGTGACTTCGCTGCTTAATGGCCTCTTTCTGATAGCTCACATTTGCGACCGGTTCTGTTATAAAGTTTTTAACTGTCCCCGACGGCGGAGAAATCTCTTTAAAGATTTCTGGAAGGATAAGAATGAAACGGCTACCTTTGCCAGGCACACTCACGACCTCAATACTGCCGCCTAAGAGCCGCGCCAGGTCACGCGAAATTGAAAGTCCAAGTCCGGTTCCACCGTATTTTCGATTGGTGGTTCCATCGGCCTGCCGGAAGGCCTCAAAAATAATCTCCTGCTGCTCTTTCGGGATGCCAATTCCGGAGTCAGAAACTTCAAAGCCTACATTTTCTTTAGAGTGCCGGTATATCTTAATTTCGACCGATCCGCTTTTGGTGAATTTAAACGCATTCGAAATAAGGTTTTTTAAAATCTGATCTAGCCGTTGCCGGTCAGTAAAGAGTGACTGTGGGGCATCATCAGAAGCCGCCACTACAAACTTCAGGTGTTTTTCATGCGCCAGCGATTGGAACGTCTGTTTAATCCCGCTGATAACATGCGGAATAAGCACATTCTCGGCCCGGATATCCAGTTTACCGGCTTCCACTTTCGAAAGATCAAGAATGTCATTAATCAGGTTCAACAAATCGTGACCAGAAGAATGAATAGAACTAGCGAATTGAATCTGCTCTTCGGTGAGATTCCCTTTGGCATTGTCCATCAGAAGTTTGGCTAAAATTAAGGAGCTATTCAGCGGCGTGCGA
>JANPAD010000357.1:0-3599 GCA_031429735.1 Bdellovibrio sp.
AAATATCGCCGAACTGCGAGAAAATATCATTCGCATCGTTAAAGCCGCCGGCCCCGTGTCCGCCGCGCCCACCTTGGAAGGCCTGATGGCCAAAGCGGTCATACTGCGCCCGCTTATCACTGTTGCTTAAAATTTCATAAGCTTCAGCGGCTTCTTTAAACTTATCTTCAGCCTGTTGATCGCCGGGATTTCGATCGGGATGGTATTGCATCGCGAGCTTACGATAAGCTTTTTTAATTATTTCAGCGTCAGCAGTGCGCTCGACATTTAAAATTTCGTAATAATCACGTTTTGAAGACATCGGTGTAAAATAAGTGACCTCGGGCAGCAACGTCAAGCGGCTTGCGTACATTAAGCCCTAAATACGCCCAAGCGGCTTGCACTCCGTTGCAGTTGCAATTTTGAACAACTTAGATAGAATTGCTGCGAATGTCCCTCATTAAGTATTGTGCCTATTTAATCGTCCTGGTGACTCCGTTTGTTTTGCAAAAATCACACACGCTGTCTCCCGCAGAGCTTGCGAAACAAATCAATGTTTCACTGCTTGTGCTTGCGCTCTTTGGTGTTTGGATAATCGCTGCCGCAAAGCGGAAAATAACCGTCCTACGGTGGTCCCGCGGTTTAAGTCTGCTGGCCCTGCTACTGGGAAGCACAACTTTGTCTTACTGTTTTTCGATCTCCTCGTATATTTCATTTTGGGGGGATAAAAACCTACCTTCGGATTCACTGCAGACAATAATTATTTTTTTCATACTTTCATTTGTCTTTGTGCAAATTTTTGAGGACGCGAAGGACTATAAACGTTTTTCAATTGTTCTTTTTTTAACTCTTGCTGGTCAAATTGTCGTCGGTTTTAGCGAACGCTATAATCTGTACGAACACTGGTATTCAATTGGCGTTGTCTTCGGCACAATCGGCGTGACAGTTGGCTTCGCCAACCTTATCGCCGCAATCTTTCCGATTTTGCTGAACTGTATATTCAGAGCTAAAAATCTGATTGTTCTATTTTTGCTGTACTTACTCTTGGTGGGCAGTGCCGTCATGATGCTCTATACATCATCACGCACGCCTTTGATTGCGAGTTTGTTTATTTTTGCGGCTATTTCGGCCTACGAACTTTATCTCGGGTTTGACTCCAAAAAACTCAGAAAAATAGGTCTAGTCGTTTTGTCACTGGCCGTAGCCTACACGTTTTTTAAGTCGGATATGCCCGATGGTGAACTTGGCCAAAAAATGCAATCACGGTTAATCAGCAAGGCCTTTACATCGCGCGGACTCATCTGGCAAAGTGCACTCCAAGCTTGGCAAGATCACCCTCTTGTGGGTGTTGGACCTGAAGCGTTCATCATTGCCGCGCGAATTTATCAAATGCCCCAGTCAAACGATTATGAGTATTGGGACATCGAATGGACAAAAGCTCACAGTCAACTCATTCAAGCCTTGGCCTGCACAGGATTGATCGGGTTACTTGTCCACCTTCTGATTTTAGGTTACCTGATCTATTTTACGCTCAAAAGCATTTTGAAAAAACAGATAAGCGAACAGAGCTCATGGCTCCGCACAATGGGTATGATGTATCTGGTTATTTTTATCTCAAATTTGACCTGTTTCAACTTTATCACAACTCAAATGTACGGCTACTTAGCCCTGGTATTATTCAGCATTTCGCAAGGGCCTGTTGCACTCAAGACCTGGGCCTGGGAACTGAAACCGCGCCTTCGCTACCTATTGGCCGGCCTGGTATTGATACCAACACTCGCCTTGACCGTTTCGACTTACTCTTACGGAGAGGCTGACGTGTATCATCAACTCGGTCTCCAAACGCTCACAAAAGATAGCAACACGACGAAAGCGATGGACTACTACTTCAAAGCCTTAACTTATGATGACAGTGATCCCTTGTTGTATTGTCAGGTTTCGTATGCGGTCGCCCACATGCTGACCAATAATCATTATGCTGAAAAAACTTTCAACAATCTGAACAAAAGCTCTTCGATTAAAATCAAAGTTCTGTCGATTGAAGATAAAGAAAAGTCTCTCAAGCAAATGACTGAATTTATCGATATCTGCCTCGAAAAATCGGACGGAAAATATCATTACTATATGTTGAAGGCTGAGCTTTACTACGGACTCTACACGAACGACATTCTCGATCGCAAGATGACCACCCAAAGCTATTTAGAAGCCGTTGAAAAATTTCCGAATAATCCAAGAAATTATTACAGGCTAGGCCTGATCGCTTACCGTGAAAAAGAATTTGATCGTTATCTCGCTTATTTGAACAAGGCGATCGAGCTCAAGAAAGATTACCTGTCCCCCTACGGTGACCTACTTAACCATTATTACAACACGCGTGATTTCGATAAAATTCCGGCGCTGGTCGACCGTATCGAACACATTGAATTTAAAAATCCTGAATTTGTCCCGACACTTCACAAGTTAGCGGATCTGGCCCAGAGCAACGGCGACATGATTTCACGTAATACTTTTTTGCGTATTTATTCAAAAAATAAGTTTCTACTGGGCAAGTGAGATTATTTTTTCTGCTTTTCAAAATCTTCAATTTTTTTCCTGAGCCCCTCGATCCATAGCGGTTCAGCTTCCTGCTTGATTAACTGATCGAGAACATTTTTTGCGAACTCAAGATCATTTTCACTGCCTGCTAGTTTTGCCGCCGATAATCGCACCCAGCTCGGCGCACCATTGTCGGCCGCTCTTAAATACAACCGGGCTGCCTTTAATCGATTTTTTTCTTCGAAGAGCGCATGATAGCCGGCCAAATAAAGCATCGGCCAGTCGTATTTAAAGTGCGCGGTCGCTTTATCGAAAATTAGAGTTGCACCTTTTTGATCACCGATAAAAATCGTAAGCGAAAGGCCACCGTAGTAGTAGGACTCTGAAAAATCGGGCGAAAGATCAGTGACAAGTTCAATTAAATTATAGAACCACGACTTATTTTTGCATACATTCGTGGCTACTTGCTTTTCGCAGTAATGGGTATCTTGGATAGCTCGCATCCAGAAAGAATCGGCGGCCTGCTCTTTAAAGCCGGCCGTTACATATTGAATTTCATTTGGTGGAGTTATATAGCTGGTCGTTGCCGGGAGTATAGGTTTACTTACCAGGGGCATCATCGCAAGACAGAATCCTGCGATTGCCATTAACCAAGCTTCAACTGACAAAAAGTCAGGCAAATTAGTTCCCGAGGTTAACTTGCGTATTCTGGATTAATTTAACTTCGTTGACTGACCAGGCGTCACCATCAGTTGCTGATGGATTAGTTACGTTTGATGCCGGGCTGCCATACGCAAGCGCCGTAAAGGCTCCTGATGCACAAGCGGCGTACAGTGGAGTTCCAAAGCCCCCGATTGTCGGAGTAGTAGCTGAAGCTGTGTAAGCCCAAGAAGCATTCGACGTATTAACAGAAGCGCCATCTGACCAAGTGTTGTTTGCAGAAGACACTTCAGCCGGTGCTCCGCCTGTTGTTGTATAACTTGTGCAAGTACCTGCGCCAAAACCAGTTTTATAGCGAAGACGAGAACCTTGAACTGAAAAACCGATATTATTCAGATTAGTTGAAAATTGATTCCACTCTTGAC
>JANPAD010000358.1:0-5052 GCA_031429735.1 Bdellovibrio sp.
GGATTCCAGTAACTGAGTTGTAAACTCAGGAATACTTTCATCCTGACTTAAACCTAAGTTTTGGCGAACACGAATAGCCTGCGCTTCAAGGTCGTCCTGTGCCGTCGCCAGCTCAAGTTCACGCAGGCTCAACAAAGCCTGAATCTGCAACAAATCCACCCGCTCGCTGATCCCGTTGGATACGCGGCTCGAAGTCCAGTTATTTAATTTTTGCGTGCGCTCGAGATTAGCTTTTTTCAGTTTCAGACTTTCTTGCGCTACTAAATAATCCCAGTAGTCCGACTCCGTCGCAATGATCGAGGCCCGACGTTTCAAATCATTACTGTAGGATTCAATCTGCGAAATCACTTGATCACGTGATTGGCGTAAGCGTGTTGCATGGCCGAATGAATCTCTCCATAACGACTGTTGTAAGCTGATTCCTAATTGACCGCTTGAATAATCACTCGGAATCGGAATCTGAGTATTGAAATAAAGAATTTTATAGGTTTGGCCGGTTAAACCAACTGTAGTGCCAGTTGAGAATTTTTTTTGTAATGCCACTAGCAAAATATTCATGTCACGTTCCGTACCTAACTGTGACGGAAGAGATTGATCTTTTGTCTCAGAATAACTCGCCGTAAATAAGGGTGATAGGCCTAAATCACCGACGTCTTTACGTTCACGTGCAGCTTCATTCGAAATTTCATACGAACCCAGCGTTTTATTTTTAACGGACGCCTCTTTCATGTAGTCATCAATCGTTAGAGCCGACGGCTGAGCCCAAGCGCTTAAAGCGACGAACAAGGCGAGCGCAGTTACAAGTTTTTTCATTCGAGGACTCCCTTTAAATATATTTTCATAAATTGATCACGCAACAGGCTAGGATTATCCAGCAAGTCTTGGCAGTCTCCAACCAAAGGTGTTTGACAGTCCATAAGCATGTAAAATCCGAAGATGGCTTCAGAAAGCGTAATAAAAAACAAAGCCGGATGGATATCTTTTTTGACAAAGCCCTGCGCCTGGCCAGTTTTAAAAAGTTTGAAAAACTGAGTTATTAACGGATAAAAAATTTCAGCATGAATTTCGCGCGAGTGTGGTAAACCCGCTAATTTTTCGCGCGCAAATATTTTTGAGACTTCAGGGTTTTTAATATGCGTCTGAATCATATGATCTATCATAAAAGTGATATCTTTAATGAAGAGCTCTTTCGTGATCGGCTGGGTATCAATACCGGTGACTATCTCCTGCACATTTGCCTTTATTTCGAGGGCGTACTCACGCATGACTTCTTTATAAAGACCTTCTTTGCCGCCGAAATAGTAAGAGATCAGAGAGATATTAGAGTCAGAGACTTTTGCGATTTCACGCGTGCTGCATTTATCAAGACCTAGCTTCGCGAACAATCTTGAAGCCGCTTGCATAATACAGAGTTTTGAATGTTTTTTATCAATTGGATCAGACATGGGCATTAAATTATAGAAATTTTAAAGCCCTGTCACTTAGAATTTAATCAATCGTTTGATTTTTTATAAGATATTGAAATTACTTACTTTTTACAGCAAGCACAGTCCGGTTCGCTTGTTTTTACCCCAGCAGGTTCTGGCTTTTTGCAGCTCGTGCATTCGCTCGTTCCATCCGCACCGGTAGGGCTATGTTCGCGATGAGCACACGAAGCGAAAAGAAGCGCTGTCAGAATGAGCATTGTAAGTTTTTTCATGTTTTTGATCCTCTCGGGTTGTTTAACACCCTATTAGACCTATTTTGTTGCAAAGAGTGAATCAAAACAATTAGTCTTACGGCCAAGTTTGTGAGGATTATGCTCATCTATTCGAGAATTCTGATACTTGCTTTTTGTTTGCTGTGCCGGTCGGCCCTGGCGGCTGATTCAAATGTTATTTCTCCGGATGAAACACCTATCGTTTTAACTGATAACTATGTTCAATTTGATGTACCAAAAACTCAGTCCACCATTTCGGTCCTGAGTGCCGCTGCGAGCCTCATCGAAAAAGTAAAAAGCAAGTACTACTCGCTACTCAGTTGGGAAACTTATCAACGAAGCAAACCGACTTTGGTTCCAAAATACAAACGTATCGAACAATTCGGTCGCTGGATCAACGATCCTAACGATGACGTCTGTTACAACACCAGAGCCATCGTTCTGATGCGCGATTCTAAGCAGAAAGTTACCTTTGCCGACGCTAATAAATGCAATGTCATCAGCGGCCACTGGAAAGATGATTACACCGGACAGACTTTTACTCAACGCGAAGACATTCAAATTGATCACCTCGTCCCTTTGAAGAATGCGTACGTGTCAGGCGCCTACAAATGGTCTTTCAAAGCGCGCTGCCTATACGCCAATTTTTTAGGTTACAAGTTTCACCTGAAGTCTGTAAATGCCAGCGAGAATATGAAAAAAGGCGACAAGGGTCCCGATCGTTATATGCCGCCCAACACTCAATACGCCTGCCCGTACATTAAAAACTGGCTGACCGTTAAATTTTTATGGGGCCTTCGAATGACTGAAAGCGAAGCCGCGGCCATAACTCTGCTTCTGCACGATAATCACTGCCAAGCTTCAGATTACAAAATTAGTGCTGCCGATATTCTGAAGCAAAAAAAATTCGTTACTGAACATATCAATCTTTGCAACACTGTTGCACCTGATGAATTGCCCACAGCAGAATAAGTAATTCAAATATGACAGAAATCCGTGAAGGCCAATCCATTGAACTTTTAAAAGAGCTGCATATCCTAACTGGCGACGGCAAAATGAATCAGGACAGCCGTCGTAAGCTTAAACAAGTCTATCATCTCTATCAGTTTATTGAAACACGTCTCAAACAGCTCGGTACAAAAAAAGACGACCTCACTGTTGTCGACCATGGTGCGGGCAAGTCTTATCTGGGTTTTATTCTGTATGATCTCTATTTTAAAAACCTATCGAACGGCCGCGTCTGCGGAGTTGAGACACGCGAAGAATTAATTCTAAAATCGCAAACTCTGCAAAAAAAATTGGGCTTTGAACGGATGTCTTTTATTAATGACAGTGTGGCCTCAACGATTTCTTCAGGCCAGCTTCCCGACAAAGTGGATATGGTCACCGCCCTTCACGCCTGCGACACCGCGACGGACGATGCCATCAGCTTTGCACTGGCCAAAAAAGCCGACCAAATTATTCTTGTGCCGTGCTGTCAGGCCGAGGTGGCGACATTCTTGAGAGCTAATAAAAAATTCTCCCTAGCCACACCGTCTGTCGAGCTGTTCAGGCATTCACTGCATACACGCGAATTCGGCAGCCATTTGACGAATGTGCTCCGATGTTTAAGACTTGAGGCTGCAGGTTACAGCGTAACTGTGACCGAGCTTGTTGGCTTTGAACATTCCATGAAAAATGAATTAATCATGGCCGAATACACAGGTCAAAAAACAAAAAAGGCCGTCGATCGTATCGAGGCCCTTTTGTCAGATTTTAAAATTCAGGAATTAAAACCGAGATTCGGTCTAATTTAAATGTTTTTTGAAGAACTCAATTGTGTGGCCAATTTCAAGAATTTGATTTTCTTTTTTAGAAGAGCCATGCCCTTCATCAGCAAAAATAATCAGACCGCTTTCGATTTTTTTCTTCGTTAATGTATCGTGAATTTGCAAAGCTTCGCCGACTGGTACACGCGGGTCATTTGCACCCTGAATAATCATCAACGGAGCTTTAACTCGGTCGACGTAAGTTACCGCGGACAATTTCAATAAAGCTTCTTTATCTTTTTCAGGATCACCGTATTCAGAAATACGCAAAATACGACGGTACGGAGCCGTGTTCATTAAAAATGAAACCAAGTTACTCATACCGACAAGCGCCACACCCGCATCGTAAGCCCCCGCAAAACGTGTCATCGCCATCAGAGTGGAATAACCGCCGTAACTCCAGCCCATCACTCCCACTTTGGGAGGTTTGCCTTCACTGTCTTTCCAATTCGCTTTAATCCATTTTGATGCGTCTTCAATGTCGCCGATGACGTTCTCACGTTTCGGACCATTATCAATTTCAATCCATTTTTTACCGTAGCCGTCACTACCGCGCACGTTAGGTTCCACAAAAATAAATCCTTCATCCACGAAAGCTTGCGCCAAGGGGCTAAAGCCCGGCTCACTTTGACCTTCAGGCCCGCCGTGAAAGTGAACAACCACCGGACAATTCGCTCGGGCTTTGTTTTCAGGACGGCATTTCTCAGGAAAGCGCACAAACATTGGGATTTTAATCCCATCACGCGAATCGTAACTCATCAAATCCGCGGCCACGAAACGGCTCAGATCAACTTCAGGAGCTGAGGGTAGAACCCACTGTGTCGTCTTCTGCGTCTTCCAGTTGTATGAATACGCTAAGCGTGGAGCTTTCGAGGTGATAATTCCGAACATCGTCACTTGGCCGTCACGAGTTGTTGTTCCACTAAAGATGTGATCGGCTTTGCCGCCTTGAACGGGCAACTTTGGAGTCGGAGCCGGTTTTAAAGTGCGCGCATCCAAAACCATAAAGTCCGAGTAGCCATCACGATTGATTGAATAGATAATACGGTTACGGCCATGATCAAAATTAAAACCTGAGATCTCAAAATTCATTTCTTTGGAAACGATTTTCATCTCACCGTTCTTCATCAGGTAGAGTTTTTTAAAGTCAGTTGTTTTATTTGAAAGAACTAAATACTCTCCGGCCTTGTGAGAGTAAGAGACTTCATACTCTTCTTTTTCATTTTGTCCGATAATGGGTTTCAGTTTTTTAGTCGCCGAATCGAAATCATAGTATTCGTTGATTTTTCCACCGCTGTATTTAACCAACAAAAGAGATTTACCGTTTTCGAGGCGATCGGCGATATCCCACACACCTGGCTCAGAAAAAACCAGCTCGGTTTTCTTATCAGCTAAATTCATTTTATAGATCGCATAGGAATCTGCCTTAATATCGTTCGCTGTAAAATAAATTGTTTTCGAGTCATCCGTTAGAAACGCAAAGTTCCCCTGAACTTTGGCCTTGCGATAGAGTTCAGTCATAGCTCCCGACTTCAGATCAAGTTG
>JANPAD010000359.1:0-2346 GCA_031429735.1 Bdellovibrio sp.
CAATTAAATATTTTTGGTTTGGTGTATCGTGAGGAACAGTTTCAATTTTAGGGTAGGCAGCTGCGACTTCTATGTTTTTATGTTCGTCGAGCGCCAGGGCAACGCTCAATTGGTTTAAAGCAATGTCTTTTTCGAGCTCGAGTTTTGTCAGCTCTCGTGTCAGCGAAATTTTGTAGAGTTCAAATTGCACGGAGTCGGCCGCCGTTGCCATCCCGGCACCAACTCTTCTTTTAGCAGCCTTGTAGTTTTGCTCATTTTTTTCAATAGCCTCTTGAGTGTCGGCCAGCAGTTGATTGACGGAAACAATTTTCCAATAGGCCTGCTTGGCTTCTTTGAGCTCTGTTTTAAATTCAATCGTATGGTCTACAATTGCTAAGTCGTGTGCCGCATCACGAACCTGGCCTTCGAGGTCATCTTTGCCACCTTTGAAAAGATTGACGCTGGCCTCGATCTTCCAGTATTCAGCCGATTTTGAATCAGGCATGGTCTCCTTTTTATACTGTTCTTGTCCCACAGTTGCAGAGAGCTGAGGCAAAAATGAGCGCACAGTTCGGCCTGTGCGCCCTTCTTGCGCCTCGACGTGAAGCCTTGAAGCCGCCACGTTCTCGTTCTTTTCCAATACTATTTTAGCCAAATCCTCAAACGTGATCTTTCGAACAACTTGCGAATTGGGGTCATTGGCAGATGACCACCCATAGTTCGATAAAAGTAAAGAACCTACGACCAAAAAAAATAGATGAGCCATCTTTAAATTCATAAAGTCTCCTGTAAAATAGAATCAGTCGAGATTATCAAATGCGGTCAGAAATTCTTTGCCATCCTGCTTAACTGTAACGTCTATATTGTAGGGTTTCTTTTCAACTTTTGGAATTTTCCCTATAAAAGAATTGTCTTTAAGTTCTAAAGCAAAGTCTGTATCTTTCCATTTACGTTTTACTTTTGTCGCGAGTATGGCGCTGCCTTTAATGTCGAAGCCTTTAAGATCAAGTGGCTTCATGGCCGTGTCGTAAAGATAAACTCTTACAGTGCCGTCAGCCGAGCGCACCAATTCAGCTTTGTAAACGAGAGTTGCCTTGGCCCCTTTTTTAGCTTCCGATTTAAGAACCACGGCTGAGACGAGTCCGCCGAACTTTCCTGTATCTGAAAGATGCGGGCCGTGCCCTTCGTCGTGCGCAAGCGCAAGTCCTGACACACACATCACCAGTAAAGCCATAATCATTTTTTTCATTTCCAATCTCCTTTATTTTGTTGTTGATTTTGATTTAAATAATTTTCAACTGCTTTTTTTCCAAATTTAAGAAATACCGTCGGGGTGACGACCAGATCGAGTATTGTTGACGAGATTAAGCCGCCGACAATGACGACCGCAACTGGGTAAAGAATTTCTTTACCGGGCTCACCTCTTGAAAGCAGGAGGGGAACTAACGCAAGTGCGGCGGTTGAGGCGGTCATAAGAACAGGTACTAATCTTTCTAATGAGCCCCGGATGACCATTTTTCTGTCGAATTTTTCTCCTTCTTCACTCATTAAATGAAGGTAGTGGCTAATCAGAAGAATGCCGTTACGTGTGGCGATCCCGCACAAAGTGATAAACGCGACCAGTGTTGCTACGGATAAAGTTCTTTCAGTTATATAAATGGCTATAATGCTGCCGATCAACGCCAGAGGTACATTCAGCATAACTTGGAAGCTCAGCATGACAGATTTGAAGTGAACATAAAGAACCAGGAAGATACCGAGTATTGAAAGTAGTCCCAGCCAGAAGATGCGTTGTGACGCCTGTTGTTGGCTTTCAAACTGACCGCCGAGCTTTATAAAGTAACCCTCACTCAGCTTGATTTTTTCATCAAGAGCTTTCTTGATGTCTTTGACCACGCTTCCTAAATCGCGACCTTGAGTGTTGGCCGAAACAACAATACGTCTTTGCATGTCTTCACGGTTGATCATGTTCGGGCCCGTGCCTTGATAAACTTCGGCGACGTCGCTGAGTCGAATGCCTTGTCCGTTGGGTAAGTATTTAACTAATGTCTCAGATATTTTTTCAGGTGTTGCTCTTGATTTATCATCAAGCCGAAGGAAGACATCAAACATTTGTTGGTTCTCAAGTAACTGAGTGACGGTTTCTCCATTCAGCGCGATTTCTAAATCCTCCGCTAACGTACCGGTGCGTAATCCATTTTTGGCACTGGATTCTCGGTCAATCGCAACTTTCAGTTGCGGAATCAAAACCAGGGGCTCCGTTTGTAAATCAACGATTCCTTTTGTTGATTGGAGGGCATCAAAAACTTCACCGCCAAGACGTCGTAATTCTCCGAGGTCAGGGCCAAATATCTTAACGGCGATTTG